>JBCCXG010000169.1:0-10351 GCA_039191945.1 Bacteroidota bacterium | reverse complement strand
ATTGGAGGTCGGGGTTACCCCCAAGTTCCAGATAGCGGGAAAGACTTTGACCAGGGCCCTGGGTCTCTTCGTTCCGATCATGAGAGAGCTCAGCGAGATGATCTATCAATATGATCAGGACTATGTTTTCCTCAGTGAGAAGTTCGAGCATAGGTTGGGTTTGAAGCCCACCTCCTATGAGGAGGGGCTGAAGGAAATTGTTGCCAGCGACTATGGTCAGCTGGCCTAGCTAGCGTCTATAGCGTCCTAGACACCTCCCAACAGGTTCGTATTCAATTTTGCCAGGTTCGATCCGCTTTCCCGCAGGTTCTCTCCTTAAGAGCAGTACTTTCCTTGCTTCGTGATCGTCCTTAGCCGCACGGATGAGGATTAGTAATCACTTGCTGGATATGGCCCTCTTCAATGGTTCTGTTGTCAGCTAAGCAAACCTGCAACTTCTTGCTTGACCCGCTCAGGTTTTTCCGCGCGGGGCAAACAAGGGGCACGATTTAGCCGGTTTTTTTGACAGTTCGGCGAGATACTTGACCCTTATCTGTGAGCGGACGTTGACGTGTCCGTATAGGACGTTAATCCGTATATTGTCATGGAACCAATCACTGATAACGACGCAATGGATCTCAAGGACCAACTGCTAAAGATCTTCTGGATTACTGTTGCCTGGGTGCTGATTTCGATCTTGCAATACCTAATTGGTCTCAACATCGTCTTGGACCTGGGACTTCAGGATCAGACCAATATTGGCTTCTGGGAGGGAATCCGTGGCAGCATATTTTCCGGCTTGCTGGCTGGAGTGCTGGGGGGCGCCACGCTTGTATTTCTCAGCGAGCGATGGTTGAGAACGAAGCCCTACGGGTGGGCACTCAGAAGTACGCTTTTGAGCTACACGCTCGTCTGGTTGATTGTGTCGATTCCCAGCTCCATGTTTTTTGATAGCGCCCGATTGGAGCTTTCGTTTTTCCATCCGAGAATTTTTCAGGAGGCCCTGCTCAATTTGACCAACCCACACGTGGTCATTCCTTATTTGATTTGGTTGATCATCGTGGTGATGACCATGATCGCTTTGCTGGTCAATGATAAGTATGGTCCTGGCGTGTTTTTGAAGTTTTTGATGGGTAAGTACTTCAATCCTTCAAGGGAGGAGCGGGTATTTATGTTTCTGGACCTTCGCTCCTCTACCACTATCGCTGAGCAGCTTGGAGAGGAGCGCTATTTCCATTTTCTGCGGGATGTTTATCGGGAGGTGACACCGGCTATTTTAAAATACAAGGGGGAGATCTATCAGTACGTCGGAGACGAGATCATTGTGACCTGGACTTTGAAGTCAGGGATTGGCAATGCCAATTGTCTCAATTGCTTTTATGATATCCGGGCACTCCTGGCACGGAAACGTGATTACTTCGAGACGACCTTCGGTGTCATGCCAGAGTTCAAAGCCGGGATGCATTACGGCCCGGTTATGGCGGGTGAGATCGGGGTAGTGAAGCGTGATATTGCCTTCTCCGGCGATGTACTCAATACCACTTCCCGCATTCAAGACAAGTGTAACGAGTTTGGGGTGAATCTGCTGCTGTCCAAGTCGCTGATGGAAAAGATCGCGGCTATTTCCAGTAGGTTTGAGCCGAGAGAAATTGGTGAAATCGAGCTCCGTGGCAAGCGGGAAAAAGTAGCCCTATTTACGGTTTGAAGTGCATTAGAGGATCAAAGATCTCCTTATTTTTGCCGGCACGATACTTAGGGAGTGGTTTGTATCGTTTCTTTGATCTGGGAGCTGAGGCAGGACTAGTTCCTTTCTCCATGTCTTGGAGTGGGTTAGTGTCCTCGGGCACCAAGCGATCATTTCTTTTGACCGGTTTTACATGGTCCTCACAGACGGACCTTCAACCCAATTGCCTTTCTTACGTTACAGTTGGATAGGTAGTCGATGTTGGATACCTTAGTAAGTACATGGATATTGCCAAAAGATCATATAGTTTTTTCAACTCGCATCCCGCCAATGCCAGTGAGCGGGTTCGGATTATCCTGAGCAACAATGCGGATGCAGGAAAGCTTGCCGACGCCATTCGCTCTGTCCGTAAATCGTCAGACAGTGACGGAGTGATCTTCGAGGTCGAAAAGTCTACCGCTGCCAAGCTTAAAGAGGCTTCCTAGCTACCACCTTTCCGTAAATGAATATTGCGCTTACCGGCGTTGTTTTATTTCTCTTTCTTCTACCAGGCCTGATATTTAGGCGCTTTTATTACTCTGAAGAGTTTTCAAAGGAGTCTTTTAGCGAGAGCTATTTCGAGGTTTTTTATACGACGTTTTTGCCCTCACTGGTCTTATACACCGCATGGGTCGTGCTGGTGGAGGCCACGACGAAGTACGGCATTGATTTCGCTTTGCTAGGCAAGCTTTTGGTCGCCAAAGATGATGCCGTGGATGCTTTTGCCAATGCTGAGACCTACTTTTTTCAGGTACTGGGTTTTCACATTACGCTTTACTGCTTTGCGGGATTGGCGGGCTACCTCACCAAGAAGACCGTACGGTACTCCAAACTGGACCGCAAGCTGAAGCTTTTCCGCTATCGAAACTACTGGCACTATCTGATTACAGGTGAGCTCTTCGATTTTCGTCGCACGGCCACCAAGTTCTCCAGGAATCGTGTGGAGGACATCGAGCTGGTCTTCGTCGACGTGCTGGTGCATACCGAGGAGGGCTCAGTCATCTATGATGGGCTATTGTTGGACTATGAGCTATCCCATGATGGGGAGTTGGAGTCGCTCCATCTGACCCAAGTAGTCCGACGGTACCTTCGGGAAGACCCCGGTAAGAAGAGGAAAGAAAGCAACTACTACAAGATTCCGGGCCACCTTTTTGTCGTTCCCTTCTCCAAGGTGATCAACGTGAACTTCACCTACTATGCGCTGGAAGACCTCGGGGACGGTAGGTTTAAGCCGGTAAGTATTGATTGATTGCAGCAGTCCATTCAATACCTTCCATGGCCAAAATCTATAAACATTTATTTGGGGTCCTTTTCCGGCTCTCACCTCTATCACAGCCGCGCTCCCCATCGCACACCGCCATGCTGGATGCCAGCTCCATCCGGGGCCCGCAGAAGCCTCATGCTTTCCCACCTAGGGATTTTTGATGCCTAGTGGCGTAATGGACTCCTTTACCCCAAAAGCGGCCAACATTTCTTGAGGCGGTCATGCGTAGGGTCTACCACCCACCAATGGAAAGGGATTACTCAAAATGATCCATTCCCTCCCTGGTCAGATTCGTTCCGATCTGTCCCAGACTCACTCCATATAAGAAGGTAGTTCTTTTCACTTTCCTCAAAATTCGAATCGTCAATCAAATGAGAAACTCATGTTTGAAACACGATTCATCGCAACCTTCACGCTACTACTGGGCTGGGGCTATGGCTTGTCCCAAAGCGTACTCGAGCAGTATGTAGCCGAAGGCGTCCAGAATAACCAACAGCTGTTGCAGGAAGCGATGGCTGTTCGCAGTAGCCGGGCGGCCCTGGCCGAGGCCAATGGACTTTTTATGCCTTCCGTAGATTTTCGGACTGACTACACCATCGCCGGTGGAGGTCGGTTGATCCAGTTTCCCATAGGGGATCTGCTCAATCCTGTCTACTCTACCCTCAATCAGTTGACAGAGACACAGGCTTTCCCTACGGACCTGGAAAACGTCAACGAGCAGTTCTTCCCCAATGAATTTCACGATACGAAGATCCGGGTGGTGCAGCCTTTGTTCAACTCGGACATTTACTTCAATCGAAAGGCCAGCCAGCAGCTTGTCAATGTCGCCGAAGCCAAGCGGGCCGTTTACGAGGCAGAACTCGTAAAGGAGATCAAGATTGCCTACTTCCAGCATTTGCAGGCGATGGAGTCCGTGGACATCATCGATGCCAACCTGGTATCGCTGCGGGAGGTGCTCCGCTTCAACCAGCGGAGGTACGAGGAGGATCTGATCACCGTAGATGAGGTGTACAATGTCGAATTTCGGCTGTCTCAGCTTCAGGCTGACCGCGCCACTGCGGAGCAGCAGCTCATCAGCTCGAGGGCCTATTTCAATTTCCTGCTCAACCGTCCGGTAGAGGAGTTGATCGTAGTGGACACGACTTTGACGGTGGATGTGGCAGCGGGGCTGGCCGTGAGCCGTTCGGTCGCCCTCGGCAATCGTATGGAACTCCAGCAAGTACGTGCCGCGAAGGAAGCGCAGGAGTACGGGATTCGATTGGCTCGTGGAAGTAAGTTGCCGCAGGTTTCAGGGGTGTTCGACGTCGGTTACCAGGGTTTTGGCTATGAGTTTGATAGCGATCAGGATTATTACCTACTCAACTTCTCCCTGAGCTGGAACATCTTCCAGGGCTTTCAAAACCAGCATCGCGTGCAGCGTCAGCGCATCGAGCTAGAAAAGCTGGATAGCCAGGAGGAGCAGCTCAAGTCGCAAATCTCTCTCGAGGTAATACAGGCCCGGCAAGCCCTGCTTGCAGCACAGCAGCGCCGAGAAGCCAGAGAATCAGCTTATCGCAGTGCCCAGCGATCCTATCGGGTGACAAACAGTCAATACCGTGAAGACCAGGCGCTCTTACTGGAGCTCTTGCAGGTGCAGGCTGCCATGCAATCGGCAGACCTGGAGCGATCCATTGCCAAATACGAAATCATGGCGCGTGAGGCACAATTGCAACGCACACTGGCCTACTAGAAAAATGAAATACTCATCTGAAAAGAAGACTCAAATGAAAACGATCAACACATTAGTCATCATACTCCTGCTGGTGGCGGGCTGTAAGCAGGAGTACACAGAAGCACCCGTCGAGACGCTCAAAGTAAAGCGCGCCAAGGTGGTCAACCTGGAAGCGACGATAGAGCCCATCCCCGTGTATGCTGCGGGCAGGGTAGAGGCCCTGGAGAGTGTCAAGCTCTCTTTCAAAACCGGAGGTATCGTCAAGCGACTGACTGTAGACGTGGGTGACTACGTCCGAGAGGGTCAAGTGATAGGCCAGTTGGATCTGCAGGAGATCAACGCGCAAGTGACGCAAGCCGAAGCCAATGTCGACAAGCTGCGACGTGACCTGTCTCGGTTTCGACGGCTGTACGTAGACTCTGCAGCGACGCTGCAAAGTGTGCAGGACCTGGAAACCGGTCTCAGTATCGCGGAGTCAAGCCTAAGGATCGCGACCTTCAATCAGGCCTACAGCCAAATAGTGGCGCCAGCCAGTGGGCGGATAGAGCAGCGCATGGCGGAGGCCAACGAGCTGGTCGACCCCGGGCAGCCCATCTATTTTCTCAGTACGAAGTCCGGTGGCATGAGCCTTACAGTGGGACTCGCAGACCGAGATGTGGTGAAGTTGAAACTGGGGGATGCGGCCGCGGTCACTTTCGATGCCTATCCCGGTGAGCAGGCCATCGCGGAGGTCACAGAGATCGCAGCTCAAGGCCATCCCGTCACCGGTACTTTCGCGGTGGAGATGACGATAGTGAGCTTCCCCTATGAGCTGAAGAGCGGATTCTTCGCCAAGGCGAGTATTTCGCCCTCACGCCAGGAACCCTACTTCAAAATACCGATGCATGCCGTAGTAGAGGGCTCCGAGGATCAAGTCATCATCTACACGCCGGAGGAGGACAAGGTGAAAAAGGTCGCGGTGCGACCGCAGTACATCGGCGATGATTACTTCACTATTGGGATAAGGGACCTTACGGGCACCACAGCAGCGGTGGTCACCGATGGTGCCGCTTATCTACAAGAGGGCGAATCATTTGTATCGATCGATTAACCAACACTGGAGAGGACTGTAGTGGCTCGAAGAGATGTAATGAGCAAAATAGACCCGATGGTAGCAAAGTAGCCGGCGTGGGATTCTGAGTTGAGAGATCTGAACAGTGAGTGGTGCGAATTCGATGGTTTGAATCAACTCCACCTCCTGACTCCAAATTCCAAACTCAGAATTGGCGCAGGCTGGCGCGGCCGGGTCTACTGTGGACAGCGGGACTTCCCTCAGCAACAAAGCACTGGCTGTTCTCTCCTGAATTCTAAAAATACTAGGCAATGAAACTTCCAAGATTAGCATTAAAAAATTATCAGTTTGTGCTGATATTGATCGGAATGGCGACGTACCTCGGGGTGTCTTCGATTCGGACGATGCCGCGCAACGAGGATCCCAATCCGGCATTTCCGATTTACAATGTGGTGGTCATCTACCCTGGTGCCAGTCCGGAGGATGTGGAGGAACTGGTGGTCGACCCACTGGAGGAAGAGCTGGATCAGCTGGACGACGTGGATCACATCACTACCATCATCGAAGAAGGTCTGGCGATCATCACGGTGGAGGCATTTTTTGGGGTTGATGTGGATGAGAAGTTCGACGAGGTGCTCCGAGAGGTGAAAAATGTGGAGCCGGATCTACCGGACGAGATTTTTTCGGTAGACGTGTACAAGTTCGAGCCGAATCAACTTACTGCGATACAGCAAATCGCTTTGGCAGCACCGGATCGGTCCTTTGCGGAGATAGAGGCGGTCGCTGAGAAGCTCGAAAATCGATTAGAGCGACTGGACGGGATAGACAATGTCGCCGTGCTTGCCTACCCTGAGGAGGTGATCAAGGTGAAGTTGGATCTGCAAAGAATGTCCGCGTTTAATATCTCTGTGAGCGATGTAGCGCAGACGCTGACGTCTCAAAACTTGAATATACCGGCCGGGGACCTTGCAGCGGGGAGTAATGCTTTTAGCGTGAAGTCTTCCGGTAGTTTCAAGGCGCTGGACGAAATCGGTCAGGCGGTGATCAAGGCAGGTGATGGACAGGTGGTCTATCTCAAAGACTTTGCTGCGGTGGAATTTGACTATCAGGACGACAACTGGATCGGTAGGCACAACGGCCATCGGGCGGTATTCCTCACGGTGACCCAAAAATCGGGAAACAATTTGGTGGCGATAGGGCAGGCGATCAACCGGGAGATGGAGCTCTTTGAGACCACGCTGCCGAATGGTTATACGCTGTCTACGGTCTTCGAGCAGGCACCTGCTGTGAGCAGCCGGATCACGGGATTCTTTTGGAATCTGGTGCAGGGTGTGATTCTTGTCGGGGTAGTGATCTTCTTGTTTCTGGGATTCCGACCATCGGTAATCATCATGACGGTGATTCCTCTTTCGATCATCATTGGCATCGGCGTACTGGACTTTGCCGACTACGCTTTGCAGCAAATCTCTATTGCGGCGCTAGTCATCGCGCTGGGACTACTGGTGGACAATGGTATCGTGGTGGTGGAGAATATCCAGCGGTACCTCAAGCAAGGTATGGCCCTGAGAGAGGCGGCCATCAAGGGTACCTCGGAGGTAGGTTTTGCCGTCACCAGTTCGACGGTGACGACCTTGCTGGCTTTTGCTCCTCTTGTTTTGCTCAATAGCGGTCCGGGGGAGTTTCTCCGGTCGCTGCCTCTGACGGTCATTTTTGTGATGATCATTTCATTGGCCTTGGCACTGACGTTTACTCCATTGGTCGCTGGTCGCTTCTTGAAAGCGCGCAAAGTGGAGCGTCCTCGGTTGGTAGATCGTCGATTGGGCCAGTTTATAAAAGGTGTCTACGTCCCGGCGCTACGGTTTTCCCTGAAGCGAGGGTGGCTGATCATCGTGACGGGTGTGGTGTTGCTGGTGGGTAGTGCTTCCCTCTTCCCCAGCATTGGCGTGAGCTTCTTTCCCACTGCGGATAAGCCCCTCTTGCTGATCGAGGTCGATGCGCCGCGAGGTAGTAGTCTCGAGCAAACCGATCGGGCCGTACGGTACGTGGAGCAAGCTTTGGATACGATCCCTTTTGTGACGCAGCACGTCGCAAACGTCGGGCACGGCAATCCAACGATCTACTACAATCGGAGCGGCGAGAGCTACAAGAAGTACCACGGCCAGCTCCTGGTCAATTTTGAGCGATGGGATCCTCGTAAGTTTTATCAGACACTTGAGGCACTGCGGGTGAAGCTCGCCGCATATCCGGATGCCCGGATTACTTTTCAGGAGCTGAAGAACGGGCCTCCGATTGAGGCTCCAATCGAAGTACGGCTCATCGGTCCCGACCTGGGTCTGATGAAGGAGGCCGCCTTCGAGGTAGAGCAGCTGATCGCCAACACGCCAGGTACCATCGACATCGATAACCCTTTGCGCTTGAGCAAGACGGATTTGAAAGTTCGTATCAACAGAGACAAGGCCAGTATGGCTGGTGTCTCCCTGGCGGAGATAGACCAAGTGATGCGCGTGGGCGTGGATGGTTTGGCGATCGATGAAGTCAGTTTTCGTCAAGATGATTATGACATCCTATTGCAAGCGGACTATGCGTCCGATCGGTTGTCCGAGTTGAATAAGATTCATTTCTCAAACTTTCAAGGCCTGCAAGTACCTCTTGCTCACTTGGCCGAGTTTGAATTTCTGCCGGCTATTGGAGAGATCCGTCACTATGATACGGAGCGAAGCACATCTATCACGGCGAGCCTGGTAAACCCCGATGAAGCGATCGCCAAGACAGAGCTACTGATAGCGGAGCTAGAGGAGTTGGAGTTGCCAGAGGGTATCCGGTATGAGATGGGCGGTGAGTATGAGAGCCAGCAAGAGTCCTTTGGTGATTTGGGTACCTTGCTGATCGTGGCGCTGCTGGGGATCTTCGCGGTTTTGGTATTGCAGTTCCGCTCTTGGACGCAGCCTTTGATTGTCTTTGCCGCGATCCCTCTGGCGATCACGGGGTCTTTCATTGCGTTATTCTTGACGGGATGGTCGTTCTCATTTTTCGCCTTCGTGGGCTTCATCAGCCTGGTGGGTATCGTGGTCAACAACTCCATCATCCTGGTGGACTATACGAACCAACTGATGAACGGCGGGATGAAGAAATCCGAAGCTATTTTGATGGCGGCTCAGACGAGGTTTACCCCCATAGTCCTGACGACGCTGACTACAATTCTCGGCCTTGTACCGCTGACCTTTCAGGCGACTAATCTATGGTCTCCCCTAGGCTGGACCATCATTGGCGGTATGATTTCATCGACACTGCTGACCTTATTCGTCGTGCCCGTGCTCTATCAATGGCTCACTCGAAGTGGGCAAGTAGCGTGACCGCTGGAGAGACTCCGTAATGAAGTCTTGACGACGCGGATCTGGAGAAAAGAGTTTCGATTAGAGAAGAATTAAAAAGTGCATCCTGAAGATGCACTTTTTTGTTACTACTTAGCTGGTACTTAAAATTTATGCTGGTTCTAATTGATTAGCTAGCTCTCAACGTTTAATCAATTGTGTTAATGGTTCGAAGACCGAATCAAATAAAGGGGGTTTTTTGAAATTGGACCCTTGCCAATCCTTTTGCTTTGGATGATTCTTATAAGATCCTGATTAATAACTAATTAGAAAAAAATTCTCACTAAATAGTAAGAAAAATATTCTCATAAGTATTAATATTAAGTGAAAGGCATGGGCGGTTGGATTTGATCAACAAAAACATAAAGTCGCTACGTAAGCTGGAGGGCATCAAAACCCAAAGTGAATTTGGGAACATTATTGGTGTGCCCAGTCACAACATCAACAAGTACGAGAATAGCGTCATTCCCAAGCCTGAGGTGCTTCGCAAGATTGCTGAGGAATTCAAGATCAACCTTCACCTATTCATCACGAAAGAGCTGACCGAGGAGAACCATGATAAGTTCAAAATCGAACACAATACAGAGGCCAAGCTAGAGAATCTGATCAATGAGTCGTCCACGAACTATGAGATCACGCGGAGCGATATTGATCGCATTGCCACCTTCTTCAGTGACAAACTCCAGCGCATTGAGGAGGACAATTGCAATGATGTAGATCGGAAGCGCCTGTTTGCGGACCTTAAAGCCATCTTCATAGCCTACAACCAGAAGCTTCGCGATTTCTACATCATGCAGGACACGTTGTCCAGTATAATTAGCGAAAAAAAAGGCCAGTAAAATCGTTGGGTCGGAAGCCAAGACAGATCAAGGATTGGCCACCCCGCCTGATACCCTTTCTGTACTCAATCCAACTTTATATTTTGAAACTCTACTTGCAGCTCCGACATCGTCTTTGACACCTTGGTGGACATCTTGGATCGGTAGTACCATGTACTGCCACCGTATACGACCAGAGCAATCAGGGCAAAAAGCGAGCTCACCGCCCATGGTTTTTCGTACCAGGGTATGACCTGGTTGAAATGCTCATATTCTCTGATAATGTCAGCGAAGATGACTTCGTCGTTCTCTGCTTTGTATTGCTCTCCAACAGAGAGGATTTCGCTGATGTGTTGATTGTACGCCTGGGCGTACTCCACGGCTTCCTCGTAGTTTTGGCTGAGTGCTAAGGCAGAGGTGAGTTTGGCGTAGAT
>JBCCXG010000168.1:0-10362 GCA_039191945.1 Bacteroidota bacterium | reverse complement strand
GGTGGACCCCGATCGTTTTTTTCGCATCTCCCGCAAGTACATCATTTGCCTGGAGGCCATTGACGACATGCTGGCTTTTTCGAACTCTCGGTTGCGCATCGTAGTCAAGAACTACGACGATGACCAGGTCATCGTAGCCCGAGAAAGGGTGGCGGAGTTCAAAGAATGGCTTGACCGATAAACCTAGTGCTCCCTGCTAGCCGATTTATGGAAGTCTGTGGAATTTGATCAATACTCGGATCCATCTCGGACCCGGGCAATGCAGTTAGAAAATGTAATGGACAACATCACTTCTCCTTGGGATAGATCACGTCGATCGTGATCTTCGTCACCTGTTCTTTGTCGTCGGGGTAGTATTTGAACGATCCCCCCGTCGAGGTAAACTCCCTCTGTATTGGCTCAAGCACGCCAATCATGTCGTTGTAGCTTTCAAAAGCTTCCTGAGATACTTCCAGGATGGCTTTTAACTCCTCCACTGGAAAGCTCTTTCGCTGCTTCTTTTCTGTGATGAGCGCCGCGACCAGAGAAGCAGTTCGTCTTCTTTTGAGATGGATTGCCGGGATCTCATGCTGATTCAGCGCTTTGGCCAATTGCTCCATAAAGCCGCTGATCTCCCCATTCACCGTCATATGCTCAGCGGTCTCGTGATAGGAATAGAAAATCGGACTGGCGATGGTCGCACTCCCATTCCTTATCATCAGTGGGTTTTGGCTGAGCCAAGCCAAGATTTTCCGTCTTTGAGGGGTCGTTGGGTCCGCGATTTTGGCAACACCCTGATGGCACAGCCCTGCGACGACGGTTCGGAGTGTCTTGTCGAGACGCAAAAAGCTATTGATCAAGTCCCGCTCTGGGATCTTGCTCATTTCGCTTAAGTCGGGCGTGGAGATTTCGTACTGAAAAATGGACATGCTGGGCCTGATGATTTAGAGAGCATAAAACTAATCATTAGCCATAAAGTTCCAACCAGCTCAGAGGAAAACAGGTAAACGCAAAGCTTCGAGGTATGGCGAAATGGAGGTATAGAAAAACCTACCAATAAAAAAAGGGTGTTTATCCCGTAGCTGGAAGTTTGCTTTCGTTCGCCGAATCCTGTATCTTCATCACTGAGACCCACGTTAGAAATGGGTAATTATCGCCCTTTCTGATAGAGAAAGACCATTCCCAACCTGCTGTAATAGAAGTAAATAAATAGTGTGCCCGCTGCTGTGAGGTAGTGTGACTTGTGTATTGCGCCATTGGGAAGGGATACGTTCCTGGTGCTCAGCGAGACAACTGAGCTTGATTCGGTTCAATCCCCCGGATGAGAAGAAATGAGGCTGACAGTGCATACTTGATTGAGGGTAACTATTACGGTATTGAAAACCCAAATAAAGAACCGCTTATATCATGATGAAAGCCCTCATTGTCGAACCGGAGCCATCCTGCAATGAACACATCGCCGGCAAGATTCGACAGCATTGCCCCCATGTCGAAGTTGTCGGAAGCAGCAGTTGCCTGCAGGATGTTCCTCGAAAGCTTGCGACCGAAGACCCTGACGTCTTATTTGTCGATACCGATACGATGTCTGATGCGAATACTACCGTGTTTGATGAGCTGAAGCGTATAGACTTCCGGACAATCATTGTCAGTCAGATGCAGCAGTACGCCTTGGCGGCGATCCGAAGCAATTCCGCCGCCTACTTATTGAAACCCATCGAAAAAGGGGAGTTGGTAGCTGCGGTGGAGAAAGTGCAGAAGCAGTTGGAGGCCAAGAGGAAAATCGACGCGCAGTTGTCCTTGCTGGAGTCCCTAATGAAGGATCGCCAGTGCGACGAGTTGATAGGCATCCCCAGTGTGAAAGGCTACGACTACGTCAACATTGGAGACATTGTTTGTTGTGAAGGCCTACAAAAGTGCACGCGGATCATCACTACTACTAAGACGAATATTGTCAGCTCTTATAGCCTTGGGCACTTTCGTAAAGTGCTTTCGCCCTTCAGGTTCTTTTCACCTCACCGTTCCTATCTCATCAATCTGAAATATGTAAAGCAGTACTGCCGGGAAGGTACGATTCACATGGTCAATGATGTGGCTGTACCTATTGCCAAGCGGCACAAGGAAGACTTCCTGACCCAATTACTGCACATTTAGGGCAGCTAGCTTTTGGCGCCAGAATGCGCCATCCCATCGGGTGATCACTTCGTCAAATGAAAGGCCTCCTTCGTCGGATGGCCTTTTCTTTTTTCCAGGCATATGCGGAATTTCAAGAAAGAGTGTAGGCCAAAAGTGAGCCCGGATGAAATGGAGCCTTGAGTATATGGAAATCAGTTTTTCAGGTCACAAGGAGCTCACCGATGGCACAGACACCACTGAGGTAATCATTACCACCATTGACGGAGAAATATACTCCGCACCCTTTTTCTCCTACCACCATGTGATGGAGGTGATCAAGGAAGCAGAACACAAAGGAAGTCTAAATGACGACTACGTTTTTCTCCAAGGTGGCTATATGTGGAAAAAGAACATGATCCTCATAGAACACTGCCGGGAGCAGGAGATCAGAGAAGTAATCAAAGATCTTTTAGACGCCGGCAATTTTCTGGAGGTTTTTAGAAAACTGTAAATCCAAAGCTAATGATCCATACCGCCCTAGAGTTTTTAGCTGGTGAGGTCAATACCTATCTAAAACTGAAAAATGACATTACCAATGACCTGGTGTCCTTGACTAATGTCGCCACCCAAGAGGGCAATTGGGCGATTCCAAATAATAGGCTGGGTCTCTCTTTGATCAACATCGAAGAAGAGAAGATATTCAAAGAGCAGCGGACCACCTTCGTGAATAGCAGCGGCCTGGCGCAACACTACAACCCTGAAATCAAACTCAACTTATACGTGCTCATCAGCGCCAATTATACCAGCGGAGATGGAGACGATACGGTGGAATACCTGGAAGGTCTCAAGCAACTCTCCTATGTACTGCGCTTTTTTCAGGGTAAAAACGTCTTTACCAACGACAACGCCCCCGGGTTAGCGGCATTGGACATGTCGGTGGAGAAACTCGTTGTGGAACTCTTCTCCTACACCTTCGAGCAGCTGTACAATTTTTGGACGGTGCTCGGCGCCAAGTACCTGCCATCTATTCTCTACAAGGTGAGGTTGATCACCTTGCAGGAGGAAAATGTCCTGGATCAGAAGGGTGTGGTCGAATCGATTGGTATCAACTCACTGCACAAAAGATGATTACCTACTACAAACGCTTCTTCAACATCAGCGTCTTGCACGACTACTACTCCAATGGATTGAGTCTGGACCTGACCCTGACTCCGACGGAAGAGACGCAGCAACTATTAAAGAATAATAAGCTGCTCTTCCGGCAAAATGAGGCGGGCATCAATCTTTTGTATCGCTCGCTCGATGAAGCAGGCACTCCTCAGATCGAGCTCGGGGACTTAGATCTCGTGTTCAAAATACAAACCACAAACCGGCCGGAGTTTCTCATCATTAGCGATTTGGATCAAAAGGCGCCATTCCCGGCGAAGACCTACACTGAGGGGCAGTTGATCTACTTCGAGAACACGCCCGCCAATGCCTCCACCTCCGTGAGCAGTCCCGAAGAGCTCACCCATCAGTTGATTGATGGTCGCAAGCCGTCGGAGTTCACTTACATCTTTGAGTTGGATCCGGTACCCGTGCCTAATAATGTCCTGCTACGTATCACCGATCCAAAGGGCAGTACAACAACTGTGGAGGTCAATGAGTCGACGGAGATCCGCCCCGATGCCAACGATATTTATCGGGTTCCGGTCTCGCTCAACAAACGCCTGAAGGGCATTTATACCTTCGTGGTCCGGGATGGCGCCGATACCACTGATCTTCGTACAGAGCAACTCTACGTCGATGACGATCTAGTGGCAGAGCCTTTATTGGGCATGCTTCGCATTAAATACGATGAGATCACTGCTCACCACTACGGAAACGCTGAGTACTACGCGTTGAAGTTCATCCGGAAAGAGACTTTTTGGAAGTTCTTGGTGGCTAACAAAAGTCAAAAGATTGATTTGTCGGTGTCGGATCTGGACATTGAGGATACCAGCCTCGACAGCGGAGATCCGTACAACGTCTACACCTTCACCAAAGGTGCAGAACCGGATCCTACAGTGAGAATTAATGGACTGGACACGGTGGTGTTCACCTCCAATGTTCGCATTCCCTTTTTTCAACGGCCTAAGCTCCAACTGACGCTTAAGCAGTCCAGGCCTCCCGACGTGGAGATCACACTGATCGAGAACTTACCAAATCCCTCTTTGAGGGCTGTCCATGATGATCAAGCAGAAATATATGTATTTGTCTAATTCGCCAAAGCGCATTCAATTATGACCAACTTCAAGACACCTGGTGTTTACATTCAGGAGATATCCAAGCTACCTGCTTCCGTAGCGCCAGTTGCTACGGCCATACCTGCATTTGTTGGGTATACAGCGAAAAACGAAAAGGATGGCAAGACCATCCCCGTCAATACGCCGACGAGGATCACTTCGCTGTTGGAATTCGAGGAATTCTTCGGCGGTCCGTTTGATGAGAAGCTCACCGTCACGTTGACGGGTGCCAGCACATCTGAGACCGACACAGAGATCGATGTCAATGCGACGGGCGAAGTATCGCCACATACGTTGTACTATCACTTGCAGATGTTTTTTGGCAACGGAGGAGGACCTTGCTACATCGTTTCTGTAGGCAATTTCGCCACCGACCCCGTAGCCGCCGACATCGATGTAGCTGAGCTGCAGGCGGGGGTTGCCGCCCTCGAAAAAGAGGATGAGGTCACGCTACTCGTAGTGCCAGAAGCCGTTACCCTATCTGTGGCCAATCGCAGGGTCATCAATGATGACATACTGGCGCAGTGCACTAAGTTGCAGGATCGATTTGCCATGATGGACGCCAAAGTCCTGGGTGGCACGACGGCTGCGGACGCCAGCGGGTTTCGCGGCGATGTCAGTTCGGACAACCTCAAGTACGGTGCTGCCTATTATCCTGACCTGATCACTACACTTCAGATCAGCACTTCGGACGCCAGCGTTGCTATAGATGACAACCGCACCGGAGGCACTTTTGATGCCTTGACCATAGCAGCGATTGCTAACGGTACTAACGTCCCAGTGGCTGCGACAGGTACCATCACGGTTACCACCCATACCAACCTCGATGGGGATACCATCACGGTAAATGGTCAAGCCTTTACGGGAACGGCTGCTGATGATACGGGCACCAATTTCTCCGTAGCTGCAGGAGCTGCTAGTACAGCGGAGAACATACTACAGGCCCTCAATCGACATGCTGATGGGGACTATTCCGCCAGCCGGACGGGTGCCGTGATCACGATTGTCGCGACTACTGCAGGTGCTGCGGGCAATAGCATTGACTTGAGCTACACGGACGGGGGAAGCGGTGTGGGGGCATCTGTTTCTGGCGCAACGCTCACGGGAGGAAGCGATGGGCTGGCACCCGATAAGACCCTGTACAACAACATCATCGCAGCGATCAATCAGAAGTTCAAAGTGATCCTTCCTCCCGCGGCCACGATGACGGGTGTATTCGCAAGGGTCGATAGCCAGCGAGGCGTTTGGAAGGCACCGGCCAATGTGGGTGTCCGATTAGTGCGAGAACCGTCAGTATTGGTCACCAACGAAGAGCAGGAACTGTTCAATATCGATGCGACCTCTGGAAAGTCGATCAATGTGATCAGAAGCTTCCAGGGGCGCGGTGTCATCGTTTGGGGTGCACGTACACTGGCAGGCAATGACAACGAATGGCGGTACGTGCCGGTGAGGCGGCTTTACATTTTCCTCGAGGAGTCCATCAAGAAAGCCACAGAGTTCGTGGTCTTTGAGCCCAATGATGCCAATACCTGGCTTCGGATGAAGACGATGATCGAAAACTTCTTGACCCAACAATGGCGTGACGGTGCCTTAGCCGGAGCCGTACCCGAAGATGCCTTCTTCGTGAAAGTTGGATTGGGAGAGACCATGACCGCCGTCGATATCCTGGAAGGAAGGATGAATGTAGAAATCGGACTCGCTGCCGTGCGGCCTGCGGAGTTCATCATCCTGAAATTCTCACACAAGCTTCAAGAATCTTAAAATCTGTACGAATCATTAAAAATCTTCAAATCCTCAGCATATGAGTACTTTCAGAACCCCGGGGGTGTACATCCAAGAGATCAGCACTTTGCCGGCATCCATTGCGGCCGTCGAAACGGCCATACCCGCCTTCATCGGCTACACGGCTCAGACCACTTTCGAGGGCGAGAGCCTGGTGAATAAGCCGACACGCATCACTTCGTTGTTGGACTACATCGAGCGATTTGGCGGGCCCAGGTCAGAGGCCTTTACATTGACGATTGCTGATAGCTACGATGGTGTAGATGGTGCACCGGCAACCCTGGCCAGTCGGGCCATTTCCGCTAGCCTTGCGTCCCCGAGCGCGTACAAAATGTACTACCAGCTCCAGATGTTTTTTAACAATGGGGGAGGGCCTTGCTACATCGTGAGCGTAGGAGCGGACACTGCTGCTATCATTCCTGGTGATGCCAATACAGGTACGGGACTCCTCGGAGGACTCAAAGCACTGGAAAAAGCCGATGAGCCCACTTTGATTTTGTTTCCCGATGACATGACGATCGCTAGTTACCAGGCAGTTTATGATGCTGCCCTCGCGCAGTGCGAGAAATTGAAAGATCGCTTTGTGGTGATGGACGTGAAGGAGGAGACCACTGACGCAGTAGCAGACGGGGGGACTTTCAGAAACACGGGCATTGGGGCCGACAACCTGAAATACGGCGCCGTGTATTACCCGAAGTTGCAAACCACGCTCAACTATGGATTTGATAGCGCAACACTAACCGTCACACACAACAATACTTACATCGGGGCGGGTACGCCGAACCCCGCAGTACCTGCCAACGGTGCATTCAATGGGCAAACGCTTGATACCATCAACAGCACAGATCCAAGTGTCTATCGTGCCATACTAGTGGAAATCAACAAAGTGTTTGCCGATCTCGCGCCTTCAGGGGCCATTGCGGGTGTTTATGCCCGGGTGGACAATGAGCGAGGCGTTTGGAAGGCCCCAGCTAATGTGAGCGTTCGCTCCGTCATCGGCCCAACGCAGAAAATTACCAACGACGACCAGGACACGCTCAATATCGATGCGACGTCTGGAAAGTCCATTAATGCGATTCGAACCTTTACGGGAAGAGGGACTTTGGTATGGGGCTCGCGCACACTGGCTGGCAATGACAACGAGTGGCGCTATGTGCCGGTAAGGCGACTGTACATCTTCATCGAAGAGTCGGTCAAGAAGGCCACAGAATTCGTGGTGTTCGAGCCGAATACAGCCAATACCTGGCTGAGGACCAAGACCATGATTGAAAACTTCTTAGCTCAGCTTTGGCGCGATGGTGCGCTGGCGGGAGCGGTACCGGAAGATGCCTTCTTTGTCAAAGTCGGATTGGGTGAGACCATGACCGCGCAGGACATTCTGGAGGGCAGAATGAACATCGAAATCGGCATGGCTGCCGTGCGGCCTGCGGAGTTCATCATCCTAAAGTTCTCTCACAAACTTCAAGAATCTTAACAAGCATTCATTCAGCATTTTAAAACTAGAAAATAATGGCAGCGAATTATCCAGTAACAACTTTTCATTTTCAAGTAGAATGGGGAGGTAATCGGATAGGTTTTACCGAAGTATCAGGTTTGACCATCGAACTTCAGTCGATCGACTATCGCGAAGGAAATGCGCAAGAGTACCAGGTGACTAAAATGCCCGGTATTCCTCAGTACTCCAACATTACGTTGAAGCGAGGGATCTTCAATAGTGACAACGACTTCGGCGCGTGGCTCTCCACGGTGAGATTGAACTCCATCGAGCGCCGTGACCTGACGGTTAGTTTGCTCAATGAAGAGCACCAGCCGGTGGTCTCTTGGAAGATCAAGGAAGCGTGGCCCTGCAAAGTAGAGGGACCGACCCTCAATTCCACCGGCAACGAGGTGGCGATGGAGTCCATCGAGCTTTGCCATGAGGGACTGGTCATTGAATTCTCTTAATCGATGGCTGTCAGTTACCCGCCGGTAGGCTTCCACTTTAGTGTCCAGATAGAAGGGATTGGTGCTGATTTCTCCGGCAAGGAGGACATTGGCTTCCAGGAGATTTCCGGCGTCAGTGCGGACATCGGGGTGGAGGAGTACCGGGAAGGAGGGGAGAACCGCTTTGCGCACAGGATGCCCAATCCAGTCTCCTATCCCAACCTGGTGCTCAAAAGGGGCATGCTGGTGGGCTCGCAGGCGGTGAATTGGTTCAAAAACGAAGTACAAGCTTTCAATTTCAAGACCTACAACATGACGGTCAATCTTCTCAATCAGGATCATGAAGTGCTCCAGGGCTGGAATTTTGTCCAGGCCTGGCCACTCAAGTGGTCCGTGGAGGGGTTCAACGCTCAGGACAATTCGATCATGATGGAGAGCATGGAATTTGTCTATCAGTACTACACCATGATCAAAGACGCCTAGCCCATGCCTATTGAAATCCGAGAATTGGTCATCAAGGCTGTGGTCGATACACAGAGCTCGAAGCAGTCAGGTAGTGGAGCCTCTGGCGGTGGTAGATCTGACGATGAAGAAAGCAACGATCAATTGGAGTACTTGAAAGCCCTGGTGCAATCCATGGAAGATAAAAACGAGCGATAATGGCCTCAACAGACGTTTCCGGCAATACTGTGGAGTTGGTCAAAATGACCATCACCGCCTTCGATGACGAGAAGTACGAAAATCCTTCTCCCGATGGCGAGTTTGTGGTCATGTACAATCCCAATACCTACACGCAGGAGTTCAAGAACTTCTACGAAAAGGCACCTACGCAAGGAAACAAGGAGACGCTCACTTTCAAGCATACGGAATCCGAGTCCATCGATTTTGAATACCTTTTCGATGCTACGGGCGCTTCCATTTCCGGGAAGTCCAACATGGCCGACGACATCATCAAAGATGGTCGTACCGACAAGGTGATCGATCGTTTTTTGGAGATTACCTACAAAGTCAACGGTGAAACACACCAGCCTAGATTTTTACGGCTGCAATGGGGTGACTTCACTTTTGAAGGACTGTTGGAAAAAGCCGTGGTTACTCACAAGCTTTTTGATCAGTCGGGTTATCCTATCCGCTCCACAGTCAACTGCACATTCCGTACGCACCAATCTCTGGAAGAACAGGCGGCAGAAGCCCGGAAAAACTCACCGGATCTGACCAGATATCGGACCGTGCGAACCGACGATACCTTACCCGTTCTCGGCTTCCAGTTTTACGAAAACCCCGACTTCTACCTGGAATTAGCGAGGGTGAACAACCTCAACAACTTCAGGCGATTGAAAGCTGGTCAGCGCATCGTCCTTCCACCTGTGAACAAAACTTCCTGATATCCATGGCATCTCGTGTAATACCCACCCAAGGCGCGACTGACTTACCGACTTTCAAAGTCTTTTCGGATGGAGAGGAGATCGGTGGGCTGTTCGGTATCCTCTCGGTTTACGTGAGCAAGCGGGTCAATAAGATCCCCACTGCCAGAATCATCTTGAGTGACGGCGACGTATCCAAGGAAGATTTTGAAGTGAGCAATGGTGATCACTTTGTGCCTGGTAAGGAAATAGAGATCCACGCGGGTTATCACAACACGGAAGACCCCATCTTCAAGGGGATTGTGATCAAGCACGGTATCAAAACCCAAAAGGACAAGACTTCCGTCCTGATCCTGGACCTGCGTGACGCAACCGTCAAGATGACCATTGGCCGCAAGAACAGTTACTTTCAGGAGGTCACCGATAGCGATGTCATCGAAGAACTGATCGGAGCCTATAGCCTGGACAGCGAGGTTGAGGCCACAGATGTGGAGCACCTTGAACTGGTCCAATACCATGCCACGGACTGGGATTTCATGGTTTCCCGAGCCGAGGCCAATGGGCAGCTGGTCTTCGTCGACGATGGCAAGGTGACGGTTCAAAAGCCCGACCCCAGTCAGGAGCCGCTCATCGAATTGGCCTTTGGCCACAATGTCTTTGAGTTTGAGGCGGGGATCGACGCAAGGGACCAATATGCAGCTACTACCAGTACGGCCTGGGACTACAGCGCTCAGGAAGTCCTCGAAGAGGAGGGCGCAGATCCCGGGTTTGAGGAGCAAGGGAACTTAAGCGCCTCTGATCTTGCCGATGTCATTGGATTGGAAACGTGGCCGCAACAGCACGGTGGTAAAGTCACCGATCAGGAGCTGAAGCAATGGTCGGATGCGAAGCTTTTGCGCAGTCGTTTGGCCAAGGTGCAAGGCAACATCAAGATGGTG
>JBCCXG010000167.1:0-10446 GCA_039191945.1 Bacteroidota bacterium | reverse complement strand
TGAAGATATCAATCACGATCTGATCGAAGATCTCAGCGACAAATTCGTCCTCTACGGTCGTTATGTCCTCATTTTGGTCGTAATCCAGAAAAAAACTGAATCGCCGCTCGAAATCAAAAGTGGGATCCTGAGTGTTGAGATAGGTGGCAAAAACGGTAATCGTGATACGAGAGAGCTGGGATACATCTTGGCCTTCGCCGGTTCGTGAGGCATTCGCGGCGACTGGTGTGATTCGGTAGTCTGCGATATAGCCATCCAGTTGCAGATCACCTTCTTGGTCAACCAGCGCCAGGCTAGTATTTTGTTGGAAGTAGTCTTTGATCTTTTCTGTGAAGACGTTGCTCATGTCCGACGGTCCCAGTACGGCATTGTTGTAGAATTGTTGGATCGAAATGGACTCAATCTCCGGGGAGATGGATGCCCCGGTGAATCCATAGACGCCGCATCCCATCGTAAAGATCAAAAGGAGGGGGGCTGGATTAATCTTCCAATTCATACTGCTTGATTTTACGATAGAGCGTACGCTCTGAGATGCCCAGGTCTTGTGCCGCATATTTTCTTTTATTGTTGTTTTTTCTCAACGCTCGAATGATCAACTCCTTTTCTTTTTTCTCTATTGAAAGTGAATCATCCTCTACCGTATCATCGACTACATCTTCGAAAATGTCTTCGTACTCTCGGTCGTCTATAGGGGCTTCTAGTAGAATAGGGGCCGTCGGTAGATCTTCATGATCGTCGCGGTGATTGCTGGACTGTGTCCTGACCTCGCTGAACAGATTGCTGTGCTCTTGTAGGATATCCTTCCGCGAGGGGTTTTCCGTGAGGAGTTGCAAGATGAGTCGTTTCATCTCGGTCACGTCCTTTTTCATGTCGAATAGCACCTTGTAGAGCAGATCACGTTCTGTGTAGCTCTCGCCGTTTTCACTTTTGTCGATCAAGGCAGGTAAGTTGCTGGTCTGGGCAGGCAGGTACTTTAGGAGCGTCTCAGGGGTCACCTCCCTGTCCATTTCCAGGACGCTGATCTGTTCGACTATATTCTTGAGTTGCCGGATATTGCCGGGAAACCGATAGTTGCGAATCATCGACTCCGCTTCCGGGTCAAGATACACGGGTTTGGTTTTGTAGTTTTCGGAGAAATCCGTGGCAAACTTTTTAAAGAGCAGCAGAACATCATTTCCACGCTCCCTGAGGGGAGGCACTTTGATGGGAACGGTGCTCAGCCGGTAGTAAAGATCTTCTCTGAACTTGCCTTTGGCAATGGAGTCCTGTAAGTCCACATTCGTCGCGGCGATTACCCGCACATCGGTCTTTTGCACTTTGGATGAGCCTACCTTGATGAATTCTCCATTCTCAAGCACCCGAAGTAGCCTGGCTTGGGTATTGAGTGGCATCTCCCCGATTTCGTCCAGGAAGATTGTACCGCCATCAGTGACCTCAAAGTACCCTTTACGCATGTCAGAAGCCCCGGTAAATGAGCCCTTCTCGTGGCCGAATAGTTCAGAGTCAATCGTCCCCTCAGGGATCGCACCGCAGTTGATTGCGATGAATTGACCGTGCTTTCTATGAGATAGGCTGTGGATGATCTTGGAAAATGATTCCTTACCGGCTCCACTTTCTCCCTGGATCAGCACACTCATATCTGTGGGCGCCACCTGGATCGCTACACGAATGGCGTTGTTGAGCAGTGGGGAGGACCCCACGATCTCAAAGCGCTGTTTTATCGATTGTATTTCCGCGTCTATCTTATAATCCATTCAACCTGATCCTTATTCGACAACGTCTCCTAGCAATGTGGCAGCTGTACAATCGTGGACCTTGACCTGTACGTATTGTCCTTTCTCCAATTTGCCAGCTGGGAAGATGATTACCTTATTGGCAGAGTTACGCCCTTGCAGTTGCTCGTTGGAGCGCTTGCTGTATCCCTCAATAAGTACTTCGAAGGTCTTCCCCAGGTCTCTTTGGTTGCGCTTCAAAGAGATTCCCTGTTGACGATGGATGATTTCCTGGAGCCGTCTCTTCTTGGTCTCGAGCGGAATATCGTCCTCGTACTTTTTCGCTGCTAGTGTCCCCGGTCGCTCGGAATAAAAGAACATGTAGGAAAAGTCATATTGAACGTAGTCCATGAGGGTCAAGGTGTCGGAATGCTCCTGTTCCGTTTCTGTGCAAAACCCAGCAATCATATCACTGCTGATTCCACAATCATCCCCTAAAATCCTACGTATTGCATCCACTCGGTCAATGTACCATTCGCGCGAGTACGTACGATTCATCAGCTCAAGTACCCTCGAGTTTCCGCTTTGTGCCGGCAGGTGAATGTACTTGCATATGTTCTTGTACTTCTTCATCGTGTACAAGACTTCATCGGTGATATCCTTTGGGTGCGAAGTCGAAAACCGAATCCGCAAGTCTGGATCTACCTGCGCCACCATCTCCAGCAGTCCGGCAAAGTTGATCATGTCCGAGACTTCTTGTTTTTCCAGCCGCGCTTTGTTGTTTTCCTCAGCGGACCATTTGTAAGAATCGACATTTTGTCCCAAAAGCGTTACTTCTCGATATCCCTGATCGAATAAGTTTCTTGCTTCTTGGACGATCGACTGAGGATCTCTGCTGCGCTCTCTTCCGCGCGTAAATGGCACCACACAAAATGAGCACATATTGTCACATCCTCGCATGATAGAAATGAATGCCGTGACGCCATTGGAGTTGAGGCGCACCGGCGCTATGTCTCCGTAGGTCTCTTCGCGGGACAAGAAGGTATTGACGCCTCTTTCTCCTCCTTCTGCGTCGACCACCAGCTTGGGCAAATCTCGGTAGGCATCGGGCCCTACGACTATATCGACTATCTTTTCTTCCTCCAGCAATTTTGACTTCAGCCGCTCGGCCATGCAACCCAGGACGCCAATTGTCATTTCAGGCTTTTGCTCTTTGAAACGATTGAATTGGCCTAGTCTATTTCTTACCGTTTGTTCGGCTTTTTCTCTAATGGAGCAAGTATTGAGCAATACCAAATCCGCCTCTTCTAAGTTCGAAGTCGTTCCATATCCCTCTTTAGCCATGATCGCTGAGACGATTTCGCTGTCAGAGAAGTTCATCTGACATCCGTAGCTCTCGATGTAAAGCAGCTTGTCATGCCCCCCTTCACTGTCTTTCGTGATCTTCGCTTCTTCCTGATTTTCCTTCTTCTCGTTGTCCCCAATGATGGAGATATCCTCTATCAAATGCTCCATTTGCCTTCTTTTGCCGTGCAAAGATAAATGCCTCCTTTTCAAAAAGGTGACAGTTTGTCAGTATTATTAATTTTTGTCAGTGTATAGCACGAAACCAACATAGAGGCTGTCCCAATTCTGATAGGTTGAGATACCGTGACTGCCTGCACTGATCTTCCCCTCCAATTCAGTGCCATTGTTAGCCGTTGTCACTTTTACAGGGATTTGTAGTTGTGACTGTTCTCCAGCAAGGGATAAGATCACTTGAGCCAAATGGGTCGGGTTTTCCAGTTGGAATTGGCTGTTGGAGTTCATCGTATCTAGCTGAGACTTGTCTAGACGAACAATCTCTTGCAGCCGTATGGAAAAGTAGTGACTGTTGGTCTCCATCGTATCGAAAGCAACCTCTTCTGAGACCAGGCCGACACCGGTTAATGACTCCTCGACATACGAGAATGAGCCGCTGTCTATTCTGACCGCTCCATCCTTTAGACCTTCCCCCTGCAGAATCCATGTGATGAGTGATCGGTCTTTGTCGAGGCCAATGGCATGCGTCCGCGATTCTTGATTTACGGCCTCTTCAGGAGCTGGGCGTGAGTCACAACCGGCGGCGAGGAGACAGGTGATGGCAATGGCAATGAGTAGCGGTGGTTTGAACATTGATTTCGTTGTTGATTGCTCAAAAAGCTGCAATATTAAGCTATGTTTAAGAAAAACGATTCGTCTTATGCCGGTGATTAGAAGTGTGAGGGGCTACACACCCAAATATGATGATTCATGCTGGGTTGCTGACAATGCAGTGATTGTGGGTGATGTGGAATTGGGTTCAGACTGTACGGTATGGTTTAGTGCCGTGATTCGGGGGGATGTCAATTCGATCAAGATCGGCACCAATACGAATATACAGGACAATGCCACCATACATGGAACCTATGAGCAGGCGTCTACGACTATTGGTAATAATGTATCCATTGGCCACAACGCCATTGTACACGGGTGTACCCTGGAAGATGACGTTCTTATTGGGATGGGTGCAATCGTCATGGATCACGCAGTAGTAGGGAAGGGGACCATTGTCGCCGCGGGAGCAGTGGTGCTGGAGAATGCGAAGCTAGAGCCGGGTGCCGTTTACGCAGGGACGCCTGCGAAGAAGATCAAAAAACTTGAAGAAAAACACAAAGCACTGCAGCAACGTATAGCCTCTAATTACATCAAGTATGCAAGCTGGTTCAGAGAAGAGTAAATGATGAAGCTAAGCCATGAGCAAGAATACCCGAGGATGACACAGTCCCGGGTTGTTATTCGCTTTCAGGATTGCGATCCGCTACAGCACCTGAATAATGCGAAGTACTTTGACTATTACTACAATGCGCGAGATGATCAGGTGGCAAAGCTTTATGATTTCCGGATGTCTGAGTTATTTGAAGAGTTTCAAAGCATTTGGGTCGTGTACAATCACCAGATTGCTTATTTGAAGTCCGCTATGATGGGTACTTGGGTTGGGATATTTTCTCGAATCATCTGGTTCAATAACAACTCTATTGTCGTCGAGTACTTCATGACTGATGAAAATAAGACACATTTGAAAAATATCATGTGGACCACCTTGCGCTATGTCAAATTTGGCGGTGGCTCGACGAATCACCCGGATGTGTTGATGGATTTTCTTCAGAAGGTCACTGTTCCTGATATAGACTACTCGCCCGCGGGGTTTCAGGCGAGGATCAAAGCGGTGAAGTCAGAAGTAATCAGATGGTCAGAATAATCAATAGATACCAATGAATTTTTTCTTAAAGCTGCTGCTTTCTACGATCGCCGTGATGGTAGCTTCCTATATCCTGCCAGGAGTGCACGTGAGTTCCTTTTTCACAGCACTTGTCCTGGCGCTCGTATTGTCCATCCTTAATGTCATCGTGAAGCCGATCTTGATTGTGCTGACCATACCCTTGACCATTGTTACATTGGGCATTTTTCTTTTGGTGATCAATGCTTTAATCATATTGATTGCTGATGCCTTAATGGGTGGCACCTTCGCCGTGGACGGCTTTTGGTGGGCTTTGCTTTTCAGTATCGTGCTATCGATCACCAACTCCCTGCTTTCGGAGTTGAGCAATTCTTAGAAATAGACTGGACACTGTGGGTCCTTCTTGTAGTTACGGAGCTTTATCCTGTAGTTGAGTAATATCTCGTGACTACCGGCTGAGTAGTCATTGAGGTCGTTGGTAATGGCATCATAGGCATAGCCCACTCGGAAGTTTTCGTTCAAGATGAGTTGAGCCAAGAACGTAATATCACCGCCCCTCCTGACGCTGACGCCAGCATAGGCTATTTCATCGAAGATTACGTTGGCGTTGAGATCAAATGAGAACGGGGCCTGCTCCTGGTATCGCAGGAGTACTGAAGGATTGAGTTTGATCTTAGGGCTTAGGTGGAGAACGCCTCCTGCCGTTGCGTAATAGTACCGACTTTCTCGTGACTGAATGAAAGATCGATCACGGATATCCACTACAATGTCCTCGATGTTGGGTACGTCCTGATGGAGTTTGTTTTCCAAGATATAAGGCACACTCACACCCAAGAACCAGTCTTGATTAGCAAAGTACAGGCCCGCACCGACATTAGGACTGAAGTTAGTTTGTTGCCCAATCAGCGCTGGGTCATTGGTGTCCAACAAAGTAAGCAGTGTAAAGTTGGATCGCCTGCTGTTGAAACCTCCTTGCAAACCCATGGCAAGAATACCGACACTGGTACGAATCTTATAGGCATAGCTCCCGTACAGCCCCACATCTTCGTGCACACCTACCTGATCTTTCGAAGCGACTAATCCTACGCCGATTCGATTGGACATCAAGGATGTGTGTGCCGAGAGTGCTTGAAACTGGGGGGCGCCGTCAACATTGACCCATTGATCCCGGTGCACACCCGTAATGGAGAGAACGTTTAGACTACCTGCATATGCGGGATTGATCATCAACCCATTGAACATGTAAGTAGATGTGATCGCTCGCTGCTGGCCTGATGCATGCAGGCCAGCCGTAAGCAGGATGAGTGTAAGTATAACTGTGTTCTTAACGCTATGCATGGGTGTAATTTATCTAACTAATTCTAAATACCCCTGGATCAAATCACTGCCATCATTCTTGTCAATGATGTAGAAATATGTTCCGGCTGGTAGATCGTTGGTTGCGCCGATGTTCGAGATACCTACGAATCTTCGGTCGATATTATCGTAGTTATCTGTCTCGTATATTAGTATTCCTTCTCGCGTGAAAATCTTCACATTGTTGTTCGGGAAGAAATCAATACAGTCCACAAGGAAGAAGTCATTCAATCCGTCATCGTTCGCTGATACTCCGTTGTAAACCTTGATCGAGGATTCGATCTCGAATTCCGACGTATAGTCACAACCATTCGAAGCTCGGAAGTTAATCGTGTACACGCCTGGACTCGCATCAATGAAGGTTTCAGCACCTCTCGCCGAGAGAATTACTTCTCCATCGCTATTGAGATAGGTGACCGAGTCGACGGTCACGCCGAGGGTCTCAATGGCTACGAAGGCTTGGCCAGAAAACTGATTGGTCGAGCCATCTTCTGTTCTAAGGCAAAGGGATGCTGTCGTCTCAATGGTGAAGACCGGATCTTCTACTGCATACGGAATGGTCACGGTAGATCGACCAGAGACGCAACCGGACGCAATGTCAATGGCCAATACTTCGTAGGTGGTTGCGTCTAGCGTTTGCACCTCGTTGCCAGTAAAGAGGAGTGTCTCAGGGTCGTCCGCTGCATACCACTCAAATCTGAATCCATCACTTAGACCTCCGGTGTTAGCAACCGCAGTTCCGTTCGGGAAGAGACAGTTGGTACGGCCTTCGACGATGACGATGGAAGGATCAGCAATGATGGGTGTATCATCAATGATCTCGATATTTTGAATGCCAATACAGCCTGTCGTCCGGTCTCGTGCGGCGACGGTGTATGTCCCGACAGTCAGAGAATCGGCGATCAATCCAGTCTGGAACAAGGCGCCAGTGGTGTCAGGTCCCTCGTACCAGGTGAAGTCATAGGACGAAATGTCATTTGACGTTGTGTCTATTCGAGCCAGTCCATTGGGCTGATCCTCATAGCACACGGTCAGCTGATTATCGATCATGATGGCGTATGCTGGGGTCATCGTGCCGTCCTCGACCTCTACGGTGGCCCGTTCGGAGATACAATCTGTATCCGTAGTACCTCGTGCGATCACCGTGTAGGTTCCAGCCTCCAAGCCTTGCTCATCGACTCCGGTGAAATCAGGATTGTTAATGTCCGGATTCTCTACATCTCCAATGAACCAGAAGAACTCAGCAGGTCGAGTGAAGCCATCCACTGATTGGACCCTCACGTTCACCGATCCGTTAGGGTTGTCGCAGTTCAAATTAGGTGCTGACGTAGGAAGCAACATGAAAGGAGGTGTGTTGTCTTCGAGTCGCACGGTATCGATCGTGCTACAGCCTGTGGTATTGTTTGTGGCTATCACCGCGTAGCTACCAGCACCTATGCTATCGATCGCCGAGGTCATCGCTACAGAATCTATGACATTGGTGATAGTATCTCCAGCACTGTTGGTCCATACGATGCTATAGTCTGTTATGTCAGCCATTGTTCGTTCATCGTTGACCGTGGTAAAGATGGAGATTGATAGCTGTCCATCGGCTAAGCCGGGATTGCACTGCCTGTTGTCCTGAGCGGCTGCTACTTGCACTTCAGGGTAAACTACGTCTTCTGCACCCATCTCTACCTGGAAAGTACGGGTAGTACATCCGGTAAGGGTGTCCGTACCGATGATGTAGTATGTCACATCCGGCTGACCTTGGCTATAGGTGGCCGAGTTGCTGTCTTGTATCGCGGTTGCTCCGCTAGAAGGTACATCCGAGTAGAAGGCAAAGGTATATCTAGCAACAGTTGCGATGGACACACTGGTCACCTGTATCAGTCCATTGCCCGGAGTACAAGACGTAGGGTCCGTCGTTGCCGCGGTCAGAATTTCAGGTGACTGCGGTACGTTTTCGATCGTCACGGACTCAGACCTCATACAGCCCGAGTTCACATTGGTGACCTCTACTGTGTAGGTGCCTGCGGCTACTCCAGACAGCGTGTCATTCGACACCAGTACATTACTTCCACTATCCAACCAGCGGAATGAGTAGTCTGCGTTGTCGTTCGTCTGTCCGTCCGCGGTAGCGACCAGGATACCTGTGGACATGGTGTTCGTACAGGCAGAATCAGCCTGAACGATCTCGATGGCCACTTCCGGTAGGGCAGGATTGCTGAATACCTGGAACTGAACCGGGTCAGTATCGCAAAGTGTGCTGTCCAGGACTAGTACAGCAAAGTAATCTTCTCCAGCTGTGGTGCCTGCCAATCCGTCGACAAGGAGTTCACCATTTGCCGCATTGCCGTCAGTCACGATTGTGGTCAGTGCCGCATCCTCGTATACATTCAGTGTATAGTGATCCACGAGATCAGCCGAGTCGATCGCTACTCCGTTTACACTTGCGCTGATCAATTCGAACTGTCCGTTGTTGCCTGTACAGAAGGTATTATTAGATGCCACGAAGTTCTCGATCACTGGGTTTTGCTCACGATCCTCGACTTCGAATGATCTTGAGATCGAACAACCCGTTGGTCCGCTAAGTGCCGCATCCGGATTGTAAACGGTAACCCTGATATCGCTAGCAGTGCTTGATCCGAGGCCGGTAACTACACTTGTCGTAGCCGTATTGGTAATGGTAATACCAGCTATACTTGAAAGCAGGGTGCCTACCGAGTTTCTCCATTCGAACTCATAGGTATCGACCGTTCCATCTTCCTCCGCGACTGAAATTCGGACTTCTCCTTCTGCATTACCACCTCCACAATCAATGTTGTGGATCAGGGTGTCGAGTGCAATCACGGGCTCGAATGATTGGTCTAAGATGATGACCTGAACATCTTCTGTTTCGCATCCGGTCGCCGTGTACGTAGCCCGGATCAAGAAGGTATCTGGCGCCAATGTATTACTGATTGTCCATGGGTCCGTGGTTGGCGTGAATGCTGTGATCGTACCTGCAGCATTTTCATATTCCCAAGTGAAATCGGTCAGCGCCGCACCGGTTGGCGTGTTGATATCAGCCGCTGAGATCGTAATTGCCCCATTGTAGGCTGGTGCCGCATCACAATTAGAGTTGTGGGTGACATTGCTCGTCGGGATATTGAAAGCAGGCGTAGTCTGGTTGTCCTCAATATAGTAAGAGGCAGTTGTTGTACAACCTGTCGCATCATTTTCGACCACTACGAAGTAGCTACCTGTACTCAATCCGGTGAGTGCCAAAGTCCTGACCGAAGCTACGGTTGACGAATCTGCCGATCCCTCATTCGCCGGGATGAATAGCTCGTTACCCCCAGTGGCAGCCGTTCTGTACCAAGTGACGGTGTAGTCGTCAATGCTTGCCCCTCCATCGATATCGATGGTCAGCTGTCCGGTACCAACGTTCGGATCCGGGTCACATGAGGTATTGTCTACAATATTCGTAGAAGTGACCAGTGGATAGGTCAAGTCGTCCGTAATCGTAACATTGACTGTACCTGACTGACACATGTTGTCCAAGGTATTGTCCACCCGTACGGTGTATGTCCCTGCAGCAAGGGTGTTGATCGAATCTCCATTCGTGATCTGGTTGACTATGACAGAGGCTCCAGGCAGTCCAGTCCAGACGAAATCGTAGTCGCTGGTGACCGCTGTCGCAACACCATCCACATAGATCTGGCTGATTCTGACACCACCATTTGGATTCGCAGCGTCGCAGTTCGTATTTGTGTACGTCAAGACATCTGCTAGCCTGATCTCGATGGTAGGATTATTTTCGATGAGGGTGTAAGTAGCTACGGTCGCACATCCATTATTTGGATCATTGGCATCAAATGCTGCTACGGTGTAAGTACCTGCATTGAGACCGACGATGAGAGATGAGTCAGCTGCATCGATATCGATGGTACCAGCAGTAGCGAATCCACCATCGGTAATTTCAGTACCGAGGGTATCGGCACCTTGCCACCATCTGAAGTAGTATTCGCTGGCATCAATTGCTGATTGGCCATCGATGCTTACTTGAATAGCTCCGTCGCCGGTATCGGCAGTCATGTCGCAGAATGTATCATCTCTGAGGCTATCGAGCACGATGACAGGGTCGGTAGTATCGTCGATGAGTGTGATGCTGATGGT
>JBCCXG010000166.1:0-10448 GCA_039191945.1 Bacteroidota bacterium | reverse complement strand
TGGAGGTTGCAGGTTTGACTCCTGCCGGGTTCACAGCGAAAGCTCAGCCTTTATGGCTGAGCTTTTTTGTTTTTAGGGCCTTCCCAGTACCAACAATGCAGCTTGCAGGCTGCGCCTCCCAAGACTGGCCGTCAGGCGACTGGCCGTCCTCGATTGACTCCTGCCGACTGTGCGTCCCGCGGTTCATAGAGAGAAAGCCCAATTGAACGGTCTACTCACCTATACACCCGCACGGGCACGTGAAAGAGACTTTGGCGCGAGTTGCCGCAAAAAACCATGTAAGATCGTATTCCTGCAAGGCCATCACAGGTTTGCACTTTTTTCCCTTGTCCTTGCACTCTCCACTGCAATTCCCCGCATCGTCGCGACAGGATTTGGCTGCGGCGGCCAATGCTTTCTTCAGTGCGCTCCTTCTGCCAAAAGCCCACACGGTGATGTGACGTTTGACGGTGGCCATCTCGCGGCCAGCCTTCGTCCCGGAACCACATGGCGGTCCATCCGGTTGGTCTTCAATCTCTACGGTGGCCTCCCGGTAAATCACAATGACGGCGACAATGACCGCGATCACTGCAAACAAAACAGCAATGATCTCAGCGACAAGCGCACCGCCCGCCAAGGTGCCGGCCCCAGCGGATCCACCACCGGCAGAACCCCCACCGGCTACTGCACTTCCTTCACCAAATAGAGTGACGAAGCGTCCGAGGATGTCGACTAGCCGCTGGAAAAAGATGGTCATCCGCACACCGATGGAGGCTAAGTGCCTGATCAATGCTCCCATGGCCTCCTTGACTGCGGCAATTGCCGCTGCAAGGCCAGCAGGTCCGGCGGCTCGAGCTTGGGCGATCGCGGCACGCACCCTATCAAATGCTGCGCGAGCTTGCTGTTGCTTGGCCGGGGATAAGTGTCGCCAGACGTCGTCTAGCCAGATTTCAATTTCCCGAAGGATCCATTCTAATTCTTGAGGAGTAAGAGGTGGCATGAGATACTATTATTTTTGGAGTGAAACATGATGCACCCTCCGTCATCTCAAAACAGCCATACTAAGGGTCGAAAAAGACCCATTTCCGAAAAGTAGGTCTTGATCTACTATGAGTCAATACCCAGAAATGGGTATTTGCAAAGTTCAACCTCACCTTTCCTAGTGGTGAAACCAATCGTAGCCAGTCAGAGCATCTCATTTTTTGTAAAGCAGCCGACGTCCACTGAACTAGTTCGCCTCATATTTGTTAAAATCTGCAAAGACAAGGAATCCAGCACGATAGGTAAGGGTTTAGAAGCGTATCAACTGAAAAATGAATACAAGAATGGAAAGGATAAGAACTTTGATGCTGTCTCTGGCCATGGTCATGGTGGCCTCAGCATGTATGTCTCCAACCAATGCGCAGGAGCAGGTTACTCCCAAGACACCGGAGGAGTTGCAGGGCTTGAGTACGGCTTACTTTGCCAGTGGCTGTTTCTGGTGCGTTGAGGCCATCTACCAAGCGGTGAATGGCGTAGAGGAGGCGATATCGGGCTATTCGGGTGGTAAAATTAAGAATCCCAATTATCGACTGGTCAGCAGTGGAGCAACACAACACGCTGAAGCAGTGGAAGTATACTATGACCCTGAAGTAGTCAGCTACGAAACGTTGGTGGAAGTATTCTTTGGTTCACATGATCCGACAACGCTTAACCGGCAAGGTCCGGACCGTGGTCCGCAATACCGCTCCGCGATCTTCTATCAAACTGTTGACGAGAAGAAGATAGTGGATGACTACATAGCGAAACTGGAAGCCAACAACGTATTCGATGGCGAAATCACGACGGAGGTAAGTGAATTGACGGTTTTCTACCCCGCAGAAGACTACCATCAAGAGTACGAGGCCTTAAATCCAAATCAGCCGTACGTGCGGAGTGTCAGCATCCCTAGACTTAATCGCTTCAAAGCAAAGTTCCCTCAGCTCCTGAAAGAACAGGCGCATTAAGAAGTTCCCGGTTTCGGGTTCCGGGTAGAGTAAAAATCCTGGAGCTCGAAACTTCAGTCTGGGAATCGACTCTTGTCGATGTTCGGAATGATCCTGAGGGCATTTTTATAGTATATCTTCTTCAGGATTTCGTCTGGCAAGCCCATCCCATACATGCTCCAAAATGCGTGGTACTTTTTATAATAAGGAAAGTACTCGTCATCCGTCTCTAGTACCCGGAAGTAAGTCCAGAACTCTTCTTTGTTGTAGGCATCCTTGGCAAATAGGATCCGATCCTGGTATTGGTCGAAGAACTGCCGAGCCATCCGCGGTTGTCTCCCCAGTTCCGCAATGACCGCACCAATGCCCACATTCACATTAGGAAATTGATCCAAATGCTCTCCTAGCTTTTGGAGGTCATTGGCCATCCAGCCCATATGAGCGTTGATAAAGGTAGTATTCGGATGTTTCGCGAAAACGTGATGCTGTTCAGCTATGATCTGCTCCCAGGGGGCAGGGTCATCTGCAGCCCTCTTTCGCCCAGGTCGCAACTTAAGCTCCAGCCACCGTTCGTTTTTTTCGTCATGGGGGTCCCAGAAGGATTTGGGATCCGCTGAGTGGATCAAGACCGGTATACCCAGCTCACCACACTTCGCCCAAATCGCATCAAGCCTGGGGTCATCTACCGCAATGCGATCGCCGTTCACGTCCAAATTACGTAGTCCAAGGCTCTTATACACCTTTAGTCCGTTGGCACCATTGGCTACGTCTTGCTCAAGTTCCCGAACAGCTTGCTCCTCCCAACCCGGTTCACCAAGCTTCTTGTAGGAAACATTGGTGAAAACAATGAACCTCCCAGGGGCTTCTCCATTCATTCTCGCTATCATGCTATTGAGATAGCTCTGCTCTCCAATGTCCCCCGCACCACGATTGAATCCCCGACCGCTAAGGTTCACCATGGTTCCCATGTTGATTTCGTCCATCTCCTCCACGAGGGTCGCAATGCGTGCCTTTGTGACGTTCCATTGGTGACTATGAACATCGATGAAGGGGAACTTCGCTCTTTTGATAGGATGCTCAGGTACGACAAGTGTTGATGTGGGTGTGTACTCCTCAAATCCCATGTCTTGGGCTGAGGCAGTTGCGCTCAAAAAAATGGCGACGACCAAAAATAATCTCTTCGAATTGTCCAAGTGCATGGGTCAAATGTAAGGGGAACGGCATAAGGCCCCAAGCCCACGAGAAAATGAAGGAAGACTAGACCTAGGCTCGAGACTTCAATAAGCGCACCACAGCCTTTCCGACCGATGGCTTACTCAGTACTTCAAAGAAACACTCCGGTGATACGTCAGGATAAGACCTGATGCGTCCTTTGTGCTTACCTCCTTTGAACTTTACCGAGAGAATTGCCTCATTCTTATTATACTCCAAGTATTCAATCAGGGAAGATCGAACTCCTACCCTGATGTCATTTAGATTTTCTGTGTCAACTGTTGCTAGCATGGCTGGTTTGCCCAAAACTTTCGTAGTGAATATAGTGTAGAGGGGTTGATTCTGGAAATAATCTTATTATGTATTCGATTAATGACATATATGAGGCGATTTCTATGCATTGATCATGGATAAATGATAGATCAAAATCGGCGCTGTATTGAGTGAAGTGCTTTAGGAAAAATGATCTTTATTTGCCCCTTTCCCTATTCGAATGGCTTCTGAGAAAATTACGGTCCACGACAAGGTTTTTGACTTGCTTTTGTCTCAGTCAGAGATCGAAGCACGCATCGATCAGCTTAGTGTCTTAATCAATGAACACTACAGAGAGCAGTGCCCTATCTTCCTGATGGTGCTGAACGGCGCCTTTATGTTTGGGACTGAATTGGTGAAAAGATTCCAAGGGCCTTGCGAAGTATCCTTTCTCCGAGCCAAGTCCTATGTTGGCATGGCCAGTTCAGGATCTGTACAGGTAGATGGGCAATTGTCCCCTATCAAGAACCGGCCTGTCCTACTGATCGAAGATATTGTCGACTCCGGCACGACACTGGCAAAGCTTATGCCTATGCTAAGGGATGAAAATCCCATCTCACTCCGGCTCGCTTCCCTGCTCTTCAAACCCGCCGCATTGCAGCACGACCTAAAAGTCGACTATTGTGGTTTTGAGATCCCCAATCGTTTTGTAGTGGGGTATGGACTCGACTACAATCAATTGGGACGCAACTACCCAGCCATCTACGTGCTAGAAGGCTAGCAATTTTTTCTCTCCGCGCCTGTCCCATTTTGTCCGCACTATTCGTCCTGGGAGTAGATTAAACTTTTTGATGAAATGAAAAATTCTATTCTACCCTTATGGCTATCGATCATCATAGTCACAAACTCGCTGGCCCAAAGTATCTCTGAATCTGACCGATCCAAGGTCTTGAGTCACCTGCAAGAAAGTAAGAATAAGCTCCTAAACACAATAGGTAACCTGTCAGAAGAGCAGTTGTACTACAAACCCAGCGCTTCGAAGTGGTCCATTGCCGAGTGTCTTGAACATCTTGCACTTTCAGAGAAGAGTCTCTCTGCAGCAATTCAAATGACTCACAATGAGGAGTCGGGGCGCGTCGATCAAACAGACATTGCTCTGTCTGACGAGGCACTCATTGAGCTGATTACCGATCGAACAAATAAGGTCAAAACACGAGCCGAATTTGAGCCTACTGAATCATTTGGCTCCTTCCAATCCACTTTGGCAGCCTTCCGCGAGGTGCGTGAATCCAACATACACTTCGTCGAAAACACCAGTAGCAACTTACGCTCTCAGTATTTTGACTTCCCTTTCGGAAAGGTGGATGCCGTACAGGTACTGCTTTTCATTTCAGCGCATACCCAAAGGCATGTACAGCAAATGAAAGAGCTGATATCGCTACAATCATTCCCAGGTTAGATGCCATTGCACAGCCCCAGGTGAATCTGGGGCTGTCTGATGAACCTGACAATAAAGCGGTAGCTCAGGGCTGCCTTTTTCCGCGGCCTGTATTTCTGTCCGCTCCAAAGACAGAAAAAGCCATAAGAGTGCACGCCACCGTACACTGCCGGTGGCCAAAGGCATGAATAATGGGTTCATTTGTACTTAAAACAGACTTATGCATTTTTTGGCACGCATTTTGAGCAATAGTGAATGATGATCACCTCGAACCCTAACATGAAAAGAGGCAATATTGCCAAAACCTTCCTAATCATCCTGGGGATAATGATTGCTTTGTACTTAAGCGTGTCATCTGGTGTCTTATCATCAAATTTCTCCCCTTCGCTGATTTCTCCTGAGTCGTTAGCAGCTGAGCAGGTAGCTCCTCATCCAAGCTCTCCCAGCATTCTACACCCGATTTTGAGAGAGACTGGCGAGAAGATTCTTGGATCTTTGGATCTTCGAAAATAGAATTATCTTTAGCGTATGAGTAAGAGACTTCGTCGTTCCGATTCAAAAGTAATTGGTGGTGTGTGTGCCGGTCTGGCTGAATACATGGACTTAGACCCCGTCCTGGTCAGAGTTGGCTATTTCTTACTTTCCATCCTGACAGCGTTTTCTGGGGTACTGGTCTACATTATCCTATGGATTGTTTTGCCAGACTCCAGAGGCTAGTTTTTCCAAACTAAAAGGTCGTCCCCTACCTGTTGATCGGCCAGTTGGAGCGCTTTCCAAAGGTTGGCCACTTTACCTTGAGCAGAGATTTTCTTCAGTTTGACCTTCTTCGGCTTTTTGTCGCCATTTCCCGGGTAATAGACCCTCAAATTGCCATAATCTGGGGCAGATTGTAGCAGGATGTCTTTTACTTCTGCCGAGCTCAAGGTAGGGTAGTAGGACCACAAAGCCGCGGCAATCCCTGAAACAACCGGTGCCGCCATACTGGTACCGCTGTTGACCTCATAGCTCCCAGTGGGAGTCGTGGAGTAGATGTCTACGCCAGGCGCGAAAATGTCAAGCTCCTCTCTTCCATAATTGGTGAAACTTGCCAAGAGGTAGGCATTGGGAATTCTGTCTGTTGCCCCTACTTCTAGCCAATTGGACGCTTCTGTACCGTCTTGGAAAGTACGGATTGGGTAGTGCACTGCCTCATCAATATTGACCCCTGCATTTCCTGCAGCGTGTACCAACAACACGCCTTTCTTATTTGCGTATCGCACGGCTTTGTCAATGGCCTCTTTGTAGGGCGAGTAGCCCTTGCCAAAACTCATATTGATCACTTTCGCACCATTATCCACCGCGTATAGAATTGCATTGGCGATGTCCTTGTCTCTTTCGTCGCCATCCGGCACAGCTCGCAAAGCCATGATTCGCACATTCTTCGCTATCCCATCGATACCCACATCATTGCCCCTAACCGCGCCAATGATACCAGCAACGTGCGTACCATGGTCGGCATGTCCTCCCAAGACGTCGTTGTTCCCATATCCCTTTTCGTAAGGGTCACTCGGATCATCCCCTACGATTGATCGGGGATCGAAATCAACATTGTAGTGATAGTTGATCCGCTTGTGGTAATAATCTTTGTACTCCTGAAAACCCTGTAGGTCGAAACCATTCTCAAAAAGCTGATTGAGTATGGACTTGGCTGCATCAACTCGCTCGTCTCCCTTGGGAATATCGGACAACAAATCGGGCGTGATCTCCTCTGCAGGGGCAAAGGCCTGCAGTATTCGGTACACCTGGGTCACAGTTTGGTCAAATCCCTCAATGGACTCCAGCTCCTTCTTTGCCGTCCTAACGTTTCTATCGATTGTTTTCTTTAAGTCGAGCATCTTTTGATAGTCCGACTGTGCTGCCAACGGCAAATTGGCGCTGTCCAGCCCCAGCAGCGAGCTTTTTAGGTCAAGGTAGTTGCGGACGTGACCGTAGGTATCCGCGATCACGTTTTGGCCATCAGCACCGCCGATGAAATTCCATCCGTGGATATCATCCACATACCCATTGCCATCATCATCTATTCCATTGCCCGGGACCTCTCCCGGGTTGACCCACATATTGCCCTGAAGATCTTCGTGAAGTGGATCTACTCCCGAATCAATCACGGCTACCACCACCGTCTTTGACGGCCTGCCTTCATAGGCCTCGTGGGCCTTGTTGGCACTGACTCCCAAGACGCCATCTTCATCAAAATCCAGATTATACCAATCGCTTTGCTGACCGTAAGTCAAAAGAGGTATTGACAAAATCGCAAGAAAAGAGGCTAATCTCCTTAGAAACACAACGATCTAACAAATATTGGTTTAGCCCTCTAAAATAATTCAAAAGGAAGTCTTTGACCTTAAGAACCACAGAAAAATCACTCACGTCTTGTAAATGCGCTCATCCACCGAGAAGGTATCTCCCCCTTCAATGCCAGCTCATAATCTTGGTAGCTGCAAGGCACCATCTTGTTTCTTATAAAAACCGATTGGGCACCTTCAGGATTGGGCACCTCCATCCACCATTTTTCTGTCCTGCGACTCTTGAAAAATCGGATGGAAGACGGCTCCTCATCCATATCGACTTCGTAGATCAAGAACTTCTCCGATTGAAAATCCTTTTCCCCTACCCTTTGATAGAACCCTTCAATCACGTACCAGATCATAGTGGCCAGTACGAAGGCGGTCGTACCGTTTTCATCATCCTTGTCCGCATCGTATTCAAAGAAACCAATGGAGGTCATTCTTTCATTCATACCAGCATACCAGCACAGCTGACAGGCCTCTTCTCCCGTAAGTCCGAAGGGGTAATTCTGAGTGGCTCCCGGGGCATACGATTGATTGATTGCAGAGATATCAAACGACAGCATGTCCCCGCTGCGAACTACCGGCTCCATTTCTTGCAATTGCTCGCGTACCACACCCAAACGGATGGCCTCAAAGTACATGGCTTGAAGCAGTTCCTGCTTGTCCTCCTCCACCAGATAACTTTGATGTCCAAGATGTAATAGTTGATGCAAGTAATTAGGATTGTGCTTGATCAATTGTCCAAGGAAAGACTCACTGGCTGCTTCTGATTCGCCAATATCCAGCCGTGGGTCGATGATCAACACGTTAACCATTCGTTCAAAATCCTCGTAGGCCAGGTACTGTCCCAGTGTCAGGTCATGCGAGCCGCCTACCACGATCGGAAGGATGCCTTGCTCCATCAGGTAGTGCAAGACCTGTTGCAAGCGCTCAAGGGTATCCTGCCGCGTGGGGCCATTGCGAAGATTGCCGAGATCAGCAATCCGATAAGTAGGTGTACCCTTCTGCAGACCATAGAGTTTATAACGAACTACGTTGGCGGCATCTCGATAGCCAATGGATTGAGAGGTCGTACCGCGATTCTCCTCCACGCCTAGAATGGCTATTTCAATGCCCTGAAGATCTGGAATTCGGGCCTCGTACAAGTGTAAGGACTGACCCAGGTTGGCTTTCGATAAGGATAGCTCTATCAGTTCTTCCTGGATCGGGGCAAAGTAGAGGGATAGGTCCATAAGTAGTTCAAGTCACCAGACACAAAAAAAGGGGAATTCTCATTCCCCTTTAGTATTGATTTCTTGTTTCTTATCCTCCGAAATCGTCGAATCGAATGTTCTCATCTGGAATTCCGAAATCCTCGCCCATCTTTTGTACTGCTTTGTTCATCAAAGGTGGGCCACAGAAATAAAGCTCGATGTCTTCTGGTGAATCATGAAGATTTAAGTATTGATCAATCACCGACTGGTGGACAAACCCAAGGAATCCATCACCTTTCTCATCGTTGATATCTTTCTTTACCGTCCAGTTGTCTTCTTCCAAAGGCTCAGAAAGCACCATGTAGAATTTGAAGTTGGGGAAGCTTTTCTCCAGATCTCTGAAGTGATCGATATAAAAAAGCTCTCTTCTAGAGCGGCCACCGTACCAATAGGTCACTTTTCGACCTGTTTTCAGTGTACGGAACAAATGATACAGGTGTGATCTCATTGGGGCCATGCCGGCTCCACCACCAACGTAAAGCATCTCTGCATCGGACGGATTGATAAAGAACTCTCCATAAGGACCAGAAATGGTCACCTTATCGCCCTGCTTCAGATCAAAAATGTAGGAAGAGGCAATCCCAGGGTTCACGCTCATCCAGCTATTGGCCGCACGATCCCATGGTGGGGTGGCGATACGTACATTGAGCATGATTTCGCGCCCTTCTGCAGGGTAGGAGGCCATAGAGTAAGCCCGCTCAATCGTCTCCGTATTTTTCATCTTCAGGTCCCAAAGACCAAAGTTGTCCCACTCTTTTTGGAACTTCTTGGGGTCGCCTGGATGCTCATCCGGGTGAGCATCGATATTGATATTTTTGTAATCTACCTCGCATTTGGGTACTTCTATCTGTATATACCCACCAGCCTGATAATCCATCTCCTCTGGTATCTCCACGACGAACTCCTTGATGAAGGTGGACACATTCCAGTTCCGAACGACTGTAGCTTCCCACTTTTTGATACCAAAGATCTCTTCAGGGATCTCGATTCGGAGATCCTCCTTCACCTTCACCTGGCAGGAAAGTCGAACATTCTCTTTTTGCTCAGCCCGGGTCAGGTGCCCAACCTCTGTGGGCAGGACATCTCCGCCGCCTTCGGTGATTTTGCATTTGCACATGGCACAAGTACCACCTCCACCACAGGCGGAGGGAAGGAAAACTTTTTGAGCACTCAGCGTAGATAGCAAAGTCGACCCTGCGCTGGTAACAATGGGATTTGCTTCATCGCCATTCACAATGATTTTCACTGGCCCTGACTGTACGAGCTTCGACTGAGCTACTAGTAGAATCAGCACCAATAGTAAAATCACTGCTGTAAAAGCGACAATTGCTGTAATGATTACTGGGGACATATACTCTTACTCCTTTTCTATTTCTTCGCCACAAATATAAGTTATCAGGCTGTTCACTTGACAACAGATTTCTCCGATCTAAAAATGCAACAGCGTGTCTCGGTGAAAAGTTACTGAAGCATCTTCAAAAGGGTCGCAATTTTCGACTTGAGCTGGCGCCGATCCACGATGAAGTCGAGAAATCCGTGATCGAGCACAAATTCCGAACTTTGAAATCCCTTTGGCAGGTCCTTGCCAATGGTCTCACGAATGACCCTTGGACCCGCAAAACCAATTAAAGCACCAGGCTCTGCAATGTTGAAATCACCCAACATGGCAAAAGACGCTGTCACTCCTCCGGTTGTGGGGTCCGTCAGCAACGAGATGTAAGGCAGATTGGCCCGCTCCAATAGATTAAGTCTACCGGAAATCTTGCCCAACTGCATGAGCGAAAGACCTGCCTCCATCATTCGAGCGCCGCCCGACTTCGATATCATGAGGAAAGGCGTCTTTTCTTTGATCGCGTGATCAATGGCCCTGGCAATCTTTTCCCCTACAACTGAGCCCATTGAACCTCCGATGAAGGAGAAATCCATACACCCTACTGTAATAGGAATGCCCATCAGCTTTCCATGAGCCGTACGTACCGCATCCCTGAGGTTCGATTTCTTTTGACTTGCAGCAATTCGGGCA
>JBCCXG010000165.1:0-10485 GCA_039191945.1 Bacteroidota bacterium | reverse complement strand
GGCGAGTGCTGCTCCGGCCGAACCTCAAGGGCCAAAGTACCGTTTTCGATACGACCCTGAGGACAACTTCAACGTCGAGCAGGACTATTACAACAAATACTATGGTATCCTTTTATTGGACCTGACCCCGCCACCCTCTGAAGCTCCGGTTGATTCGCTCGCTGCAGGAGAGGTGCTTCCGGATTCTTTGGCAGGCAAGCAAGGATTCATGTCAGGCTTGAAGGGCCTTTTCAAGAAAAAAGACAAAGAAGTGTCGGACGAAGCATTGGATGAATTCCTAGGCGAGGACCCCGAAGAAACAACCCTTGAGGAAGAAGAGGAAGAGGAGCCCCAGGAAGAGGGGCAAGGGGGAGGCGGCTAGGTATCCCCTTACCCACTAATCCTTAGACTACATTCGCATCCGCTGTCCGGCCCAATGGGCCAGTGATACCCCAATCAGGTTCGCCAACATATCCGTCAAGTCGAAGGTCCTGGATACAAGGGCCAGCTGCGAGCATTCTTCTAGACAGGAGAAGGCAAGTACGAGTAAGGATCCTAACTGCCATCTCTTTCCCAACCCATCAATTTGTCGGTACTTCAGCGCTGTATTGAGTGCCAGTGCCAGCAGGCCGAACAGTACAAGGTGCGCCAGCTTGTCGCCCATGGGCGCCCTTTTCAGCGCACTCATATTGAGGGTTTCATGATCGATATCCGCCAATACAATGAGTAGGCTGACCAGGCAAAGCATGACCACCAGGGGCAGGAATCTCCATCTTGATTCCCACCATGTCACAATCTGTTTGTCAATCATAGGGTAGGTGTGGTGCGTTTGATGTTGTACCAATCAATGTTGCGCGTGAGATACATTGTCGCGGCCAGTAGCATGGTGAGTCCCAAGGCGCCCATGAGCAACGCATAGTCTGCAACCTGCAGCGTGACGAAAAGGAATCCGTAGGTCCCCAGCAGCCCCAAAAGCAGCGCCATGGAAAACTTTCGATGCCGGAATACACTCAGGGAGTACAAGGTGATCATCAGGGTGACTGCGACCGATGAAATCAGGTAGGCGGAGTTGAAGGCGAGGTGCTCAGATAGCGAGATAAGTAAGACGTAAAACAGGCAAATTGCAAGACCGACCAAAGTGTACTGGAAGGGATGGATCTTCTTACCGGCGATCATTTCCACCAGGAAGAAAATCAAGAAAGTCATCGCAATGACCATCATTCCGTACTTGGCGGATCGCATGGCTTTCTGATAGTCGTCTAGTGGTAACAATAGTCGGACACCAAATGTGCTCGCATCGAGGTTTTGTGGTCCTTCAATCCAGGTTTGGGGAAAGTTGCGGTTAAGCTCCAGGACCTTCCACTCTGCTTCGAAACCATCGGCTGTTACCACGCGATCATCTGGCAAGAAAGCGCCGTCAAAACTTGGGTCTGACCAGGTCGATGATAAAGAGACCGTAGTGACGCCACCTAGCGGCACGAATTGTAGGTTGCGACTCCCTTGTATCTTCATATCAATGTGAAAATTCATCGAGGTTTGTGAAGCATTGACTGCGCCCCCCAGGTCGAAAGTGACCCCTGAATCGACCACACCCGGGATATGACCTCCAGGACGAGCGGGAAAGCCTTTGTCATCGATTTGCAGGAGCAATTCGTCTTCGATCCCCCTCAAATCTGAAATGCCTAGCACGATCGATGCTTGGTCCCACTCGATCGCCTTGAGGTATTCCTCCGAGACCTCCTGGCCCAGGCTAAATGTCCCCGCAGCGGACAATTCAGATCCATAGACCACTACCTCGTAGATCCCACGCCGCAGTGAATGAGGAGCTACCTTTCCCTCAATTGCTAAAGTTTCAGGCAGCACTTTTACAGCCTTACGGCTGGTGGACGTCTCGCCATCTACGTTCTTTTCATAAAGTAAGGGGACCATGAGGATAGGGCCTTTGATCACCTGTTCATTGGCCCATTTTGTGCTCGTTTCCAAGATTGCTGATCGGCTTAGGGACTCTCGCTCGTAGATGATGGATTCGATCATCCCCGACGGGATCAGGAGAAGGAGCATCAAGAATGTGATCGTAGCAAGTTTCAGTGTGATGGAATTCTTGATCCATCGATTCACGGCTTCCAGGATACCTTTCTGTTCATTCATTATCGTATTGTTTAAAAGTACTTTGCATTTCAAAGCGTCAGTTCAAAATTTTTTATTTCAGTAGTTGTTCAATAGCGCGGATGTGTTTGACGAAGGCTGTCTTTCCCTCTGAGGTTGCGATGTATTTAGTATTCGGCTTTCGCTCAATGAATTCCTTTTTCACCATGATGTAGTGGTACTTTTCGAGGTTCTTGAGGTGACTCGCGAGGTTACCGTCGGTAACTTCCAGGAGCTCCTTGAGTGCGTTGAAGTCCAGATGCTCATTGACAACGAGGGCCGACATGATGCCTAGTCTCACCTTATTTTCGAATGCCTTGTTTAAGTCCTTCAGGATCTCTTTCACGCGTCGTACTTTAAGTGCATGATGACCCCATAGATGATATGTAAAATGCCAAAGCCGATACCCCAGAAGAGGAGACTGTATCCTTCGAATACACACGCTACTAGTCCAATGCTTACTTCTATGATTCCCAAACTGCGGATCTCGGACAACGTATACTTGCTCGCATTGATGAGGGCCAATCCGTAAAAGATGAGTGTGATAGGCGGCACCAACCCGATCAAGCCTTTGCTGAGTAAAATGATGCACAAGACTCCTCCAGTCAGTAGCGGAATGAACAGATTGATGAGTAACCTCTTACTCTGTGCGTCCCACAACTTCTCGTTTTCTCTCTGTGCCTTCCTCCGGGTGAGCAAAATGCCACTTCCTATGGCAAGGACGATCAAAGTACTGGCAATTGCGATGAGTTGCCAAAAGATCGCCCGATTGAGCCGCGCGGTACGGTAACTGAGGTAGTCCTGGCCGGCGTAGACGGTTTCATAAGCCAGGTAAAGTCCGACCAGCGCCAGGACTCCGGCGATGATTCCCGATAGACCGCTGAGTGAAATAAACCTTGAGGACCGTGACATGATACTGCGTATTTCCTGAAGGTCCTCGATGTATTTTTCTTTAGTCATGAAAAGTACTTTGAGTTACAAAGTAACAAAAGGAATGCTTAAAATTGAAATAGTTGTAAGTCATAGATGCTAAAAAGTGTTAATCGGGAGAATTTCCCGCGACCAGACCAATGTCCACGCTCGTTGTCAGTTTCGCACTGGCCTGCCCTCTGAAAGCACCTTGTACTGGCAGCGTATTCGCTGGATGATAGCTGGCCGCGAGGGGAATGTAGTATTCAGTGGCGAGCAACCCCGCGCTTGGATCCACCGCCACCCATCCGGCACCCTTGAGCCACACCTCGACCCAACCGTGGAGTTCATGCCCTTCCAGTTCGGGGTTGAAAGCATATCCACTGACGAACCGGGCAGGGATTTGGTGATGTCTCAGCACTTGTATCATCATCCAGGACAAGTCGCGACATGATCCCTTTTTCGAGGTGAAACACAAATCAATGGGTAGCAGGTCAGCTTCGTAGCGCAAGACATGTTCCCAATGTTCGCCAATCTCCCGAGCCATCATGGTTACGAAGATCAAGTTGTCGGACGTGACCTCCAAAATGCTCATTGACCAGGCTAACATGGCGCTGGTCAGCTTTTCCGTCACCTGCAGGTATGGCACCACGGCCTCCTGATGGGGAGTTCTGGGTTCTGTTTCCAACAGGAAGTCAAATGGATTGTAGGGCACAATATCCACCCTCAATGAAGTATCAATGGTCAAGGAGGTGAGGGTACCGTTGAACCACATTTGGTAGAACGTGTTGTTTTCTACATCCATGCGCGGGCTTAATCCACTAGGCTTCGGGTAGACCTGTATCTGATGGTCTCGTACATGGAAGTGGGGGCGAACTGCCGGGTGAAGGTACAGATGTGAGGGCTCGGGAAAGATGGCTTCGGTATAGGCGTAGTGCGTGCGATGGTTGACCTCGAGGATCATAGACTCATTTGTGGGTCCTCCTTGTGAAAGGCACGATTGAGCGCTGCTGCGGGCAGCTTGTCGATCCCCTCTCGCAACCTGGAGTTCCAAAAGTCAGCGATGTGACCGAGGTCCTTCTCCTCAAACCGGTGGGAGATGAGCTGGAAACTCTGGTTTTCCTGGATGACGGTATCAATGGGGTAGGCTACGTCATTGGCGGAGATTCGTGTCGCCTCAAAAGACAGGTAGCCACTTTTAAGTGCAAATTCCAGCGACGAATGATAGGTCAAGGATCTCTTGAGGATCGGGTTGCCAAATCCGGTATTTCCGATGATCACATACGGTGTAGCTTCCCCAATTTCGATCCAGTTGCCTTGCGGATAGAGTAAATACATTTTGGTGGACTGGTCTTCCTCGAGCTGCCCGCCAATGATGGCAAACAGATTGAAGTGTAGGCCTGATTCAGCAAGGTAGTGTTTGTCTTCTCCCGCTACGCGCTTGACCGTATCTCCCAATTTGTTGACGACATGATAAAGCCGTGTGCACTCTGTGTCCTCGTGTTGGATCACCTCTTCAAAGTAGGTAATCACTTTGTCCCGAACCGATCGAAGCCCGGAAGTCATGATAAAATAGGTGTGCTGGTCGCGCTCTACGGAGTAAATCTTCTTTGCTATCGTGGTGTCGTTGCCCGAGGTGATACGTGTATCAGCGATGGCCACAATGCCATCTCTCGTAAGGATGCCGAGGCAGTAAGTCATGCCTGTTGTGATTGTGATGGCACGAAATTAGGCCGAACCTGGAAGTATTGCTCGTTGATAGCATTGGAAATTTTGTTGATCCGTAGCTGCAGCTTATCAAGGTATTCGTGTAGCCCTGCTTCGAAGAGATCGTTGACATCTGCAAACTCAAGGTCCGACCGCAACGTACCAATCAGTTTCTCCGGTTGGTTGGAATAGCCTCGAGGTGCCCCGGATATTTCGTGGAGGCTATTTTCTGCTTCCAAAAGCGAAAACAAAATCGATCGGGGAAAATAGCGATTGAGTACCAGGTAGTCCACAATAGACGAAGGATCAATCTTCCCATACCTTTTTCGGTAAGCGTTGAAGGCGCTCACCGATTTCAGTAAGGCTCCCCAATGTAGAAAATCAATCGGTGTACCAATCTGATCTACAGATGGCAGCAAGTAGTGGTACTTGACGTCCAGAATCCGTGATGTCTTGTCAGCGCGCTCCAGGTATTGCCCGACCTTCGTAAAAAACCAGCCTTCTACTCGTGGTATCGTGCTGTAAGACATCCCGTTAAAGATTTGTAGCTTGTCGCTGACCTCCTTGAAGCAGTTTTGCACGTTGCTCTTCTTCCAGATTTGCTTCTTCAGGGTGCCTTGCATGTAGTGATGCAAATCGTTGAGCACTTCCCAAGAGGCCCGCGGAATATTTTCCCTCACGATTCGGGCATTTTCTCTGGCCGCCTTTACGGTGGATAGGATCGAGTTGAGGTTTCGATCATCAAAAGCGAGGAAGTGGATCGCATTGGAGCGTCGGAAATCCTCTCCGTGTAGGGATATGTACAGTTCTCGGTCCCCGGTGGCCGCAATCAGTGGGTCCGACTGCTCTTTCATACTCGGCGGCAAGTCGATCGACAGATTGAAGTTCACATCCATGAAGCGGGCGTAATTTTCCGCTCGCTCTAGGTCTCTGCCTAACCAAAAAAGGGAACTGGCTACTCTACTCAGCATTTGTTTCTTCCTTTATTTATCGAACAAAACCCACGTATCCTTGCTACCACCTCCTTGAGAGGAGTTGACCACCAAAGAGCCTTCCACGAGCGCTACCCTGGTTAGTGCTCCCGGCAGGACGCGCACTTCATCGGTGTACAGTGCGTAGGGCCTCAAGTCGACATGCCGCGGTGCGATACCGCTCTCCGTTAGGGTTGGCACAGTGGACAATGATAGTGTGGGTTGGGCAATGTAATTCCTGGGCTTAGCCTGCACGAGTTTTCTGAACTTTTCGTGCTGCTCTTTACTTGCTTTTGGGCCGATCATCATGCCGTATCCCCCTGCGCCATTTGTTTGTTTGACCACCAGCTCCTCTATGTGTTCCAACACATACTTGCGATCCTCCTCCTCATCGCAGAGATAGGTCTGCACATTGTTGATCACGGGCTCTTGATCCAGATAGTACTTGATGATGCGCGGGACATAAGCATACACGGCTTTGTCATCAGCCACGCCGGTACCTGGTGCATTGGCGAGTGCCACATTGCCCGCCTTATAAGCTTCAAAGAGTCCGGGTACGCCCAGCATCGAGTCTGGGTTAAATGCCAATGGGTCTAAGAAAGTATCATCAATTCGACGATAGATGACATCTACTGGCTGCAGGCCGCTGGTAGATTGCATATAGACCCGCTGATCTTGCACAATCAGATCCTGACCGGTAATCAGCTCCACACCCATCTCTTGGGCTAGGTAAGAGTGTTCGAAGTAGGCCGAGTTGTAGATACCAGGTGTCAGCAGCGCAACCGTGGGAAACTCTTTGTCGCTTAGGTACTGCAGCATGCTCAGCAGTCGTCCGGGATAGTCGGAGACGGGTTGCACGCCCAGTGTGGAGAACAATGTGTTGTGCGCTTGTTTGATGATCTCTCTGTTCTCTAGTAGGTAGGAGACACCGGAGGGGTTGCGCAGATTGTCTTCCAGGACCATGTATTCGCCCTTCCCATCGCGCACGATATCACTACCGGTGATGTGGCACCAGATGCCTTTGGGGGGCTTAAGTCCGATGCACGGTTCGAGGAAGTCCGGACATGAGAGAATGATGTCCTTGGGGACTATTTTATCCTTTAGGATTTTCTGTTCATTGTATAAATCGTCCAGGAATAGATTGATGGCGGTGATTCGCTGTTGGACACCTTCTTCGAGGACCCTCCAGTCCTTTCCGCTCACTAATCTGGGGATGATATCTAAAGGAAGGATTTTCTCGATACCCTGCTGGTCGTGATAGACGTTGAAGGTCATGCCCATTGACATCTGCGCTTTATCTGCAGCGTGCTGCAATTCGGTCAGCGTGTCGTGGCTAAGTTCATTGAGATTGTCCCGCAACGCCTGAAAGGAGGGTCGACAACGACCTTCTGCGTCTAACATTTCATCAAAGCCCGTTTGACTAGGATATTCTGAGAACTTCAAAAGCGTAGTTTTTGGTGGGTTTGTACTCGTGTGATCTTGAAAAACTAACAAATATTGCCCGAACGATTGTTATCCTGGACTTCAAAAACCTGGGTCTCAGGCCCATCCTTGAGAATCTTCAAATTACATGGAGCAAATGGCGTTCTTCTTTGAGATTTATTCAGTCATCCACAGGGGACCATACCCAGCGTGTGAGTTTGTGAAGTCCTTACTTGACGTGCAACTACTTGATCTTTAACCGATTATTTTCCCGAGGGAGCGACTTGTTGATTGCTGTCAATTCTTTGATTGAAAGTGGCGAACAGTGCTTTTTTTACCTATTTTGCTTCCAACAGCTTTCAGACCCTAACCATTGAAGAACTATGGCAGACATTAACATCTTGGTGGCGGTAGACACCAGGGACATTGATCAAAACAACGTCGACGCCACCATTACCCTACTCGACGACAATCAGGACACCGAAATGGTCCCTGGGATCAGCAGCTCCTTTGCCACCACTGTGCGGGCCGGTGGTGGTGGTACCATACAGTGGACCCCCGTGGCCATCAATGGGATCGATGATGTACGAATATCGGCCATACTCGTAGATCCAAAAGGTAGCAAAGGAGGGGATGGCTTTTCTATGAAGCCGACGTTGGTAGCCGGAGGAAAAGCATGGTTGGCTAAGGTCGCTGACAATGATGGCGATGGCGAGATTACGATCAAATATGACATCGTGGTGCTTGTGAGCAATAAGACAGGACAGAGTTTTACGTTGGATCCGACGATTCATGTGCCGCCACGTGATGAAGCGCCTGCACCAGAAGAATCGGATGAGTAGCTAGAAGTTATGACCCTTCTTTGCAGATTGGTATTATGAGGTGTTTGAGTCTTACCATCGTGCTGCTTGTCTTAGTCAGCATCTGCTTAAGGGCTCAGGACCAACGCGTTGCCGATAGCTTGTTGCAGGTGCTAGACACGAAGCCCTTGTCGGATAGCCTGCGGATCCTGTTATATGAGAAAGTCGCCTTCAATCATGGAAATGCAGCAGTCATTTTGGAGTATGCTGAGAAGACGATCTCGCTGGCAACTTCTGTTGGGAATGTGGAAGGTGTGTACTCCGGCTATTCTTTGAAGGGCACTGCCTATCAGAAGCAAGGTGAGATGGACCTCGCTTTGGAGAGCTTTTTTAAGTCCGCTGACATTGCCGAGCGCCATCAAATCCAGGATGTAGCCATTGCGTACCTGAAGATTGCCGATGCCTACACAAATATGGGCAGTCTGGCCAATGGGCGTACCTATTACAAATCGGCGATAGAGGCCTTTGCAGGCAAGAGGGGTCTACTCTATTTGGGTTCTGCGATGACCAACCTTGGCTATAGCTATTATATGGATGGCCTGTATGATTCCGCTCTCTTTTATCACTCAGGGGCTATGGCCTACTTCGATTCAGTGCAATACGACATCGGAACGCTTTATTGCATAGGGAACATTGGCCTTGTTCATGCGAAGATGGGCGAACATGATCTGGCGGAGCGGCGCATGATGGAAGCAATTTCCGGGCTAGAGGAATATGAGGATTATTATGCAATTGCAGATTTCGGAAAGGAGCTCGCAGATATCTACAGACAGCGAGACGACTTTGAGCAGGCCATAGCCTATGCAGAAAGCAGCCATGACCTGGCACAGTCGCAGGGATTGAGAGTCCAGCAGCGAGACGCCAGTTACATTTTGTATCAGACCTACAGGGACATGGAGCGGCATGAAGACGCAATGGTGTATCTAAATGCCTACTACGCTTTACGCGACAGCATCACCAACGCGGAAAATATCCAGCGTATGGCTGACCTGAGGACGGCATTTGAAGTGGGACAAAAGCAGGCTGAGGTGGATCTATTGGAGGCCCAAAGACAAAATCAAAAAGTCGTTGCGATTGCGCTCTCCTCTGTGCTTGGACTGACGCTAGTCCTCGCCTTCGTACTTTACCGAAACAACAACCAAAAGCTGCAAGTCAATCGCCTGCTCAAGGAACAGAAGTCTCAGCTCGAGGACCTCAATCACACCAAAGATCGATTTTTCTCCATCATTTCCCATGACCTGCGAGGTCCGGTCAACGCTTTTCACGGCGTCTCTCGGATGATCAAGTTCTTCGCCCAAAACAAGCAGATCGATCAGCTGGAGGACCTTGCCGAAGAGATTGATAAGTCCGTAGATCGCCTTTCTGCTCTACTCGACAACTTATTGGACTGGGCGGTGCAGCAACAAGGGCACGTGCCTTACATTCCCGAGAAGTTGGATATGCATGAAATGGCTGATGATTTGGTGCAGATCTTCCAGACCATGGCCAAGTCGAAGCGCATTCATCTTTCCTCCGAGGTGCCGGAGCGCCTACTGCTCTGGGGAGATCGAAACACAGTGCACACGATTATCAGGAACATCGTGAACAATGCCATCAAGTTTACGCCAGAAGGGGGGCAGGTTGCTATCAGGGCTAAAAAGGAGGATGACACCGCCATCATAGAGGTTTCTGACACGGGGGTGGGTATCCCCTCGGAAAAACTTGAGGAACTATTTAGGCTCCAAGCCAAGAAGAGTACCTGGGGCACCAGCGGAGAAAAGGGTTTAGGCCTTGGACTCCAACTGGTCAATGAATTCATAGAACTCAATCACGGCAAGGTCGAGGTCAGTAGCAAGGAAGGTCAAGGGTCTATTTTTCGAATTTGGCTTCCCTTATTTGGAGAGCAAGAAGTAGCCGTTTCTGGCTAGGTGCCGAATCCTGTAATCAAGATTCCACTGAAAAACAGGATTCCTCGTACCAATTTATCATCTCACCTTTGCTATTTTTCGCACCTAACCTATTAGCTATGAATTATTTGCTCACCATTTCTGGACTGCCACGTCGTGGGCGCTGGCCCTTTCAACTAATTTTCATTTAATACATTATGGCAGATCAAACAATTGCTTTTGAATTCAAGGAAGGCGACATCTTTTACTCCTTGGATGGTAAGGAGTTTCTACCCCTTGAGGAGGACACGGTTATCGGCGTGGATGAAGGTTCGCAGGTGACCTTCAAGATTGCAAACCCCACGATCAGTAAAATTCTCGGGCTTCAAGTCAACTTGGACAAAGGTAACCGCGAGAACTACGGTGAAGTATGGAAGTCGGTTCCCACCGAAAAGGAAGCAGGCGAATGGGTAGGAACGACCCTGGAGAAGGTAGAAAAGCAGCGCTACAATGGCTGGACCATCTTCTATCAGACGCCAGATGGTCAGCGGAGAGAGAAAGATCCAGATGTTAAGATGCCACAACTACCGTGATATTCCGATGTGAAGTCAGACGGCGCCATTTTTG
>JBCCXG010000164.1:0-10524 GCA_039191945.1 Bacteroidota bacterium | reverse complement strand
CGAAAGGGGACGTTGTACAGCACAATCGGGTGTGCAGAGGCAGCTGCGATTTGCTGATAGTGGTTTTTTATTCCCTCTTGGGATGGGCGGTTGTAATAAGGGCTTACGGATAACATGGCGGTCACCTTCAAGTGGGCCACTATCGTGAGTTTTTCAAGGATTTCCCGCGTATTGTTGCCTCCAAGGCCCAATACAACGTCGATTCGCCCGTGACAGTACTCTAGTGTGTGACTGACGATAGACATTTTCTCTTCCCAGGTAAAAACAGGGGACTCTCCGGTGGTTCCCAATGAAACGACATAGTCCACACCGCCATCGATGACGTGATCTATCAGTTTCTCAAGTCCGCGGAAGTCAATGGACTCGTCTTCATGTAGTGGTGTCACTAGGGCCACCCCGGTACCTTTCAAATTGCTTAGCATCAAGAAATCATTCGTAGATAATCCATCAACGCCTGGTGCTTTCTTTCTTCGTGTTTCGGTTTCACAATGAAATTGAGCGTCTCGGAATTGATATCACTGGTACTTGTAAAGCCTATCCTTAAAGGGCATTGGCATTTGGAGGCGATGTATTTTGTCAGTTCATCAGGATGGTCATCGAGAAGTAATACCATATCCATGGTTCTAGAAGTATACTTCGACAAGGTATCCGATTTCATTTTTCCTAGCAGCGTGATATCTCGGGAGGTGAAGAAAGGGTAGCGATAGGTCTTTTCTTTCTCTCGCTTCACTACACGCATCAGTGGGAAGATATTCTTTTGATCGGCAAGGAGTTCTTTTTCAATGAAGCCAAAGTTTTTCATGGCCTCGGTATTTTCAGTAAAAAGAATACCAATATCTCGGGCATCGACATAGGTAGTGACTTCACTGATGTCTTGGGCTGGGGCAGGTTTGGTGAGATACTTCAGGATTCTCCTTTTGAGCATGGGCTAAGATATCATTTTTAGGAATTGTGCTTCATCAATCATTTCGATTCCCAGGCTCTCGGCTTTCGCCAACTTCGCGGGGCCCATATTGCTGCCAGCCACTAAGTAATTCGTCTTGCTGCTGATGCTAGAAGCTACTTTGCCTCCATGTTGCTTGATGAGCTGTTTGAGGTCTTCGCGACTAATGTGCTCGAAGACCCCCGACACCACCAGCGTTTGACCCATAAGTTTATCGCCAACCGGTCCTTCGGGACGCAAAGTGTTCAATTGTAAACCGGCCTCCAACAAGCGGTCTACCATCTTTCTGTTCGTCTCCGATCTGAAGTACTCCACGACACTGGCAGCGATGCGCTCACCTATTTCATGCACCTCAGCGATTTCCTCGTGATTAGCTTTCATTAGCGCTTCCATCGAGCCAAAGTGTTCACTGAGTTTCTCAGCGACGGTTTTCCCAACGTACCGTATGCCCAGCCCGAAGAGCACTGTCGCAAAAGGCACTTCTTTAGATTTCTCGATAGAGGCGAGAATATTGGAAGCAGTTTTCTCCTTAATGGAGCGCTTTTTCAGTTCACCGGACTTTTTATCCTCATCCTCGAATGTCAATCCATTGATTTGATCAAATGTGAGGTGGTACAGGTCGGCAATGTCACGGATGAGTCCTTGCTGATAGAGGCCTTTTATGGTACGTGGGCCCAGGGTTTCTATGGCCATAGCGTTTCGAGAGATGAAATGCTCTATCCTCCCAAGCACTTGAGGAGGGCAGCCCTCCACGTTGGGGCAATAGTGGACGGCCTCCGATTCCTTCCTGATCAGTAGCGTGCCGCACTCGGGGCAATGGGTGATGTACTCAATAGGTCGGGCACCCGCAAGGCGTTTACTTTTCACCACTCCAGTGACTTTGGGTATGATTTCACCGCCCTTTTCTACCGTCACGGTATCCTCGTGATGGAGGTCTAGCCGCTTGATCTCATTCGCATTGTGCAAAGAGGCACGCTTCACAGTTGTACCCGCGAGGAGTACAGGTTCTAATTCAGCAACAGGTGTGATTGCTCCGGTCCTTCCTACCTGATAAGTGACGCCTCGGAGTTTGGTCTCCGCGCCCTCCGCTTTGTACTTAAAGGCGATGGCCCATCGGGGGATTTTCGCGGTAAATCCCAACTCTTCCTGTTGGTCCAATCGGTTGATTTTCAGTACAATGCCGTCTGTATCAAGCGGTAATGTGTGTCTCTTTTCTTCCCACTCGTCGATGTAGGCAAAGACCTCATCCATCGTCTGGCACCGACGAAAAGTGGGGGAGACATTGAATCCCCACTCCTGCAAGTGCTTCAGCGCTTCCTCGTGACTACTCACCTTCTGGCCTTCCGTGTGCAATGAGTAGAGGTAGCAGTCGAGTTTTCTCGAGGCCACGATCGACGAATCTTGCATCTTCATGGTGCCGGAGGCCGTATTCCGGGGATTGGCCAGTAAGGCTTCGCCTTGAGCTTCCCGCTCACGATTAAGCGATTCGAATACTTGCAATGGCATGAAAACCTCGCCACGCACCTCAAAACTGGTGGGTATCTCGCTGGCTCGGACCTTCAATGGAAGCGACCGAATGGTTTTGGCGTTGTTTGTGATATCATCTCCTTTGACGCCATCCCCTCTCGTGACGGCGCGGACCAATAGGCCCTCTTCGTACGTAAAACTCATAGCCAGCCCATCAAACTTCAATTCGCAGAGGTACTCATAGTCCTCAGTACCTAATCCTTTGGCCACCCTTTCATCAAACTCGATCAGTTCCTCTTTGGAGTATGTATTCCCCAGCGATAGCATTCGAAATTTATGATGTACAGTTTCAAAATTCTTTGTCACTGTACCCCCGACACGCTGGGTAGGAGAGTCGGGTCTCTTCCACTTGGGATACTGTTCCTCCAGTCTTTCTAGCTCCTTCAGCTTCTGGTCAAATTCGAAGTCTGAGATCTCAATTCGGTCCTCCTGATAGTAGATGTGATTGTGATAGTTTAGCTCATCAGTCAGGGCGTCAAGGGTCTCTTTGATCTTGTAGTCAGACATGTTGGGGAAAAAACCAAAATTAGTGATCTGGAGTTTTCTGAAAGTACAATCGAGTGGAATAATGTAGATAAAAGCCCGCCATTCGTTCCGTTCTAAACCCTACTTTTGCCTGTCCTTATGTCCTCTAGTTTTCGCCATCACCTCGAAGAAACGGCTGTCCTCACACGTATTGCCACTATTGCCCAAGACCTGGGGTTGGAATCATACGTTATCGGTGGTTACGTCAGAGATTTGCTGCTGGAGCGACCTTCGACGGACATCGACATCGTATCGGTCGGTTCGGGGATCGAACTGGCCCAACAAGTGCAGGCCAGCTTGGGAGAAGGTGCGACTTTGGCCGTGTACAAGCGATTTGGTACTGCCGCTGTGAGGTGGAAAGCGTATGAATTGGAGTTTGTAGGCGCTCGTAAAGAGTCCTACCGCAGTGACTCCCGCAATCCAGTAGTGGAAGATGGAACCCTGGAAGATGATCAAAATCGGCGAGACTTTACGATCAATGCGCTGGCCATAAGCCTCAATGCGGATACCTACGGCGAACTATTAGATCCCTTTGAGGGAGTTGGAGATCTGGAGCGAAAGCTGATCAAAACCCCCATGGACCCTGGTATCACATTCTCCGACGATCCTCTGAGAATTATGAGGGCTATCCGATTTGCCAGCCAGTTAGCCTTCGACATCGACGCGGATACTTATCAAGGTGTTTTGCAAATGAAAGATCGATTGGAGATCGTATCTCAAGAGCGTATCACAAAGGAGCTGAACAAGATAGTCCTCAGCGCAAAGCCCAGCTATGGCTTCAAGCTGTTATTTTCCTCAGGGATTTTGTCTCAAATATTTCCGGAAATGGCCGCGCTCCAGGGGGTAAAGGTCAAGGATGGAAAGGGACACAAGGACAACTTCTATCACACACTGCAGGTGCTGGACAACGTCGCAGCAATGAGTGAAGACCTTTGGCTGCGGTGGGCGGCCATACTGCATGACATCGCGAAACCTGCAACGCAGCGCTTTTCGCCGAAGGTGGGCTGGACCTTTCACGGGCATGAAGACCTGGGGGCTCGTTGGGTTCCAAGGATCTTTCGCAGGCTGAAGCTACCGCAAAACCAGAAGATGCAGTTCGTCCAAAAGCTGGTGAAGCTCCATCTACGACCCATTGCGCTGGTAAGTAAAGAGGTGACGGATTCGGCAGTAAGAAGACTGTTATTTGAAGCTGGAGACGATATCAAAGCACTGATGATCCTCTGTCGGGCGGATATCACTTCCAAAAACCACAACCGGGTCCGAAGGTACCTCCACAACTTCACGCTCGTAGAAGCCAAAATGGTCGAGGTAGAAGAAAAGGATCACCTCAGAAACTTTCAGCTGCCCGTCACTGGAGAGATGATTATGGATACCTTTTCCGTTCCGCCATCCAAGGTAGTTGGAGAAATCAAAGCAGAGATCAAAGAGGCAATTTTGGACGGGATCATACCCAATGAAAAGGAAAAGGCTGTCGATCTCATGCTTGCGATCGGAAAACGCAAAGGATTGGAAGCAAAGTAGCACGAAAAGTCTATTTTTGCGGTTCGAAAGTCCAAACTGTGAGGTTCTCGCAGTGAGCAAGCATGGCTTTGGACGCTAACAGTGAAACCGAAAGATGAAAATGAAAAACGTTATTGTGATCGGCCTAATGGCCCTTTGTGCTATTCCTTTGAAGGCGCAAGATCAGCAACCAACGCCCGCGGACAGCTTACCTTTTGACCTTCAAAAGAATGCTTTTATCTATACGACAGCCACAAGGTACAGCGATCCGATTGTAGCAAGAATGGCATTGTACAATATCCTCGCCTACAATCCTGCCAATATAGCCGTACTCGATTCACTGGCATTGTCCTACATTGACTATCAGCAGTGGCCATCAGCTGTCCTCGCAAGCCAGGACGCGCTCAAGGTAAATCCAGATGACGCACTAGCAATGGAGATCGCGGCCGTGGCCTACGAGAACCTAGGACTGACCGACAGAGCGCTGCCCCATTATGAGTCGCTTTACTTGAAAAATGAAGACGTCAATACGCTCTACAAAATTGCCTTTTTGCAGTTCAACCTGAAGCGCTACACGGAGGCAGCAACTTCGGCGGATATACTGATGAACGACAGTAAGACCCTGGATCAAAAATTGGTTTTTCAGAAGAATCAGCAAGAAAATCAGGAGGTTCCGATGATAGCAGCGATTCATCGTCTCAAAGGCATGATCGAAGCAGACAAAGGAAATGTCGATGAAGCGAAGGTTCATTACACGAAGGCCTTGGAGGTGGCTCCTGACTTTGCGGTGGTCAAGCTTCAGCTAGAGGAACTAAACAAGGGTTGAGTCGGTCTCAGCGACTTGCTTTAGCTGGTCGAGCCAATGAAGCAAGTCGTTGTGCATTTTTCGATGACTCACAAAGAGGAAAAGTAGTAAGCCCTGATAAGATTGCTGGACGGTGACTATCGTTTGATCTTCTTCGGTAGCGTCAAGCGTCCAGAGGTAAATCGACTGAGTCCAACCAGATTTTGCGGTCCATGACAGACCTGTCGGAGCTGTCAAATATTCAAAAGAGGATGTAATTCGGCGGCCTTTCTGTTGCCATTTAAAGGTCTTGGGGTCTGTTGGATCCACGACAACCGAATTGATTTGATCGTGCCATGAGGGCCATTTCCCGGGATCGACCAATCGCTCCCAGACTTCTTTGATGGGCGCGTTGATGATGATCGATTGGCGGTCAGTGAGGCTAGCGTCTACGTCAATCTTGCCCTCGCTCGCGATTCGTGACAACTTTTTCATGTTGCTTCGACGGTTCGGGTAAACATACGTCTTATTCCATTGATTCGGAAGCTAGGCGGGAGTCGGTTGCTCCAGTTGCCTTAGGTACCGGTGGTGGAGGACGAGTGACAGTACTCCTCCAATGAGATAGGCGATCGTAAGGCCACCGAAAATTCCCAACTCATCGAAGAGTAGCGAACCGAAATAGACCAAGGGTACCGCCGCCGCGATCATTTGGATAAGAATGATCCAAAAGGCTGGCATGGGTCTGCCGATGGTATTCAGGCTGCTGTTCACGGCACTGGTCACCCCTTGCATTCCGAAGCTGGCCGGTAAGATGTACAAAAACCATACGACGACTTCAACCACTTTGGGGTCCTCACTAAACACTTCGGCAATTGGCCGCGCTACCAGCGCGAGAATAAGCCAAAGCGCCAAACCATAAATTATGGAGAAACGCGCGCTGATGTTGAGGCACTGCCTAATGCGTAAGATGTTGTTTTTACCGAGGTTTTGGCCTGCAAATGGACCAATAGAGGCGGCCAGCGCAAACAGCACACTCATGGCAAGAAACTCAAGCCGACTCCCGACGCCGAAAGCCGCCACCGCATGATCACCGTACTGAGCGAGGAAGGCGGTGATGATCCCTGTAGCGACGGGCACTACGAGTCGAGACGCGCTGGATGGAAGCGCAATTCCAAGTATCGCCTTCCAACAACCTCGTAATATATCGAGCGTGGGAATACTTAGCGTGACCAGTCGCTCCCTGTAGTAGAGGATGTACAACGACAACACCATGGTCAAACTACGAGATATGGCAGTGGCAATGGCTGCACCTCGCAATCCCATAGACGGAATAGGGCCCCATCCGAAGATAAGGATAGGGTCCAGGATCGCATTGATCAAGACCGCAAAAAGCATGATAAAACTCGGCGTCCTCGCATCACCTACTGCTCGGATAGCAGAATTACCTATGAAAGGTATGGTGACAAAGAAGACGGCGAGATACCAGATGGTCATGTACGAAGTGACCAATGGCATCAGGTCTTCGCTCACACCGATCAGCCGGAAGATGGGTTCCATAGTAGCTAGACCCAGTAGGATAAAAACTCCTGCAATCATCACGCCTAGGAGCAGACTATCAGTTGTCTCGCGGCGGGCTTTGTCGATTTTCCCCTTGCCGATGGATTGGGAAATAAGAGCGGTCGCTCCGATACCCAAGCCTTGGACGACGCTGAAAATCACCATAATGACCGGAAAGGTGAAGCTGAGCGCGGCAAGCTCCCTTTTGCCTAGTTGTCCTACAAAATAGGTGTCGATAAGGTTGAATGCCACCATGCTGATGATCCCTAACATCATGGGCAAAGTGAGTTGTGTCAGCCGCTTGGGAATCGACCCTGTGGTGAGATCGAGGTTTTTCAAAAAGAACGGATTTATTTACTGGTAAGACGTGTCCGTGTAATTTAGTGGCCAATTAAGCAAATCATTATGAATCGGCGTTCATTTCTGGATTTTCTCGGAAGGGGAGTGGTTTTCAGTCCCTTAGCTCCATCACTGCTGTCGTCTTGCACGAGCAGCGGAGAGTACTTGACTGAAGCACTCGAGGGGTTGCAAGCACAACGAACAGATGAATTGGCTTTGATTGAAGGCCTTGAAATGAAGGTTCTCATCGGCTATAAAGATGCGATCTCCGCCAGCGAAGAGTTTGGCTATGACAATGATGGCATTTTTTACCTTGCCGATGAGGGATTGCTTTGGGTCAACCACGCCGCTGTGAATCCAAGACTCAATCCAAATTTTGATCCAGACAAAGCCCGATTACGGTCGGACATCGTACAGGAAATGTTGGATGTCGGGGGCTCCCTTTTGAAGGTGGGTCAACAGTGGGGAACCTGGAGTATGGAGACAGAGGCCGCATCGAACCGTCGGCTGACCGGTTCTCAATTGATACCTTTTGAGTGGCATGAGCAGGTGGCAGGATCAGAAAGCTCATTTGGGACTGTGGCAAATGGGTCTGTAAGCCGCACTCCGTGGGGTACACTTCTCATTTGTGAAGAGCAGTATGCTACGTTTTATGGAGATAAGGACTTTTCCACAGGTGACTATAAAGGCAGCCCTCTACAATGGGAGCTTTTTTTTCCGAATAATAAGACGGAGCATTACGGTTGGATTGTGGAGTTCGATCCTACAACGGGTAGCGCCAAGAAGCATGTAGCACTGGGCAGATTCTCACATGGCTGTGTGGCGACACAAGTGCTGGATGATGGACGTGTTGTGATCTACTCCGGAGATGAGCAGCGCGGGGGCTGCCTGTACAAATTCATCTCATCAGTACCTGGTAGCATCGCAGACGGCGTGCTGCACGTGGCTAATTTTTCGACAGGGCGTTGGGAACCGATCGCCTACAATCGGCCAGAGTTGCAAGATGCGTTCCAGACGGTGACCGAGATGATGATCCGTACCCGCGAGGCCGCACTTTTAGTGGGCGGGACACCCCTGGATCGACCTCAGGATATAGCCATCGACGCGGTCGATGGATCGCTGATTTTGTCATTGGTTAACAACGAAAGTGAAGAAAACTACTTTGGCTCCTTGATGAGAATCACGGAGAGTACGGGTTCTGAAAGCCTGGAGTTCAACTATGAAACTTACTTGACGGGAGGGCAGGAGACTGGATTTGCCTGCCCCAACCACCTGGCTTTTGATAGCGCAGGTAGTTTGTGGTTCACCTCTGATATGCCCAGAGATACTGGCGCCTACGAGCCCTTTGGTAACAACGCGCTTTATGTGGTGCCGAGAGAAGGAGTCAATGCGGGTAAGGTGGTTCGCATGGCGAGTGCACCCAGAGATGCCAAGTTTGCGGGTCCATGTTTTGCGCCGGATGGCACACTGTTTCTAAGTGTTCAGCATCCGGGATCGGCGTCCGAGGGACCAAAGGCTTTGACCTCCAATTGGCCTGATGGTCCCGGGAGCTTACCGAGACCATCCGTGATCGTCATTCAAGGCGAAATGATCATCTGAGGACGGCATACCGGCTCATGCTAGCAACTCACTCGGAAGTGTTTGCAAACGTTTGAAATGCCTGAGAAAACCACTTATGATATGCTGCTTTTTGTTAAGTCTGTATTATATTTGTCAATACTGCACGTTTACTGTGCTGGTTGATTATTTGTCTAAGCTAATTTAAAACCTCATGTTCACCACGGACGTGAGGTTTTCTTTTTTGACGCTCAGAGAAACCATTTTTATTCCCCGAAGGTTAGAGCTGTCATGGAGAAAACAGCCACATTTGGATCAGGTTGCTTTTGGTGTACCGAGGCCATTTTTCAGCGACTAGAAGGTGTATCTGCTGTGAAGTCGGGATATGCTGGAGGCCACGTAGAGCACCCCACCTACGAGGCAGTCTGTGCTGGAGTCACCGGGCATGCCGAGGTCGTGCAAGTACAATTTGACGATAGCGTGGTGAGCTATGACGAGCTATTGGAGGTTTTTTGGAAAACACATGACCCTACCACCTTGAATCGTCAGGGAAATGATGTTGGCACTCAATATCGATCTGTGGTTTTCTACCATGATGACCAACAAAAAGAAAAAGCTGACCACTACAAAACTCGCCTTGACACGTCAGGAGCTTGGGGTGATCCGATAGTGACGGAAATCGTACCTTTCGAAAGGTTTTACCCTGCTGAAGACTATCACGACGACTATTTCAATAGAAATGGCTCACAGCCTTATTGCGCTTTCGTCGTCGCCCCAAAAGTGCAGAAGTTTGCTGAGGTCTTTGGTGAGAAAATGAAAAGTTAGAAGCTAACCGCTACCTCCTCCTCTATGGTGTTGACGTGAGAGATCCATACCTCATCAATCAGAATTTTCGCGTCTTCGCCCTCACCGTACCCCAGATGCTTCCATTGATAGTCGTTGATCTCGGCATTGAACGTAATAGAAGTACCAAGCAAGGTGCTACCTGATGGGTAAAACATTTGAATGTTCTCGGTATACTGCTCACCGTTGAAATCATATGTTCCACACCCGGCACCGTAAATCTGATCTCCTTCCTGGTCATATTTGATCCAAACGAAGTGCGTGTCAGTGATGAGTTTCAAGTAGCCTGTTAGCTCGGGGTATTCATAATAGGACTCCTCGGGATTATCCCGGTACAGCTTGAGATCCCAAGTGCCTGCCAGCTGTTGATTCGACGCCTCCGAGGCGGAAGATCTTACCCAAATCTCTTCTATTTTGACACTGTCTCCCTGGACCATAGCGGCTTCTTCAAAATCAAGTTCCATTTCTCGTATATAGCCGGTATGCTGCCATTGATCGTTTTTCACCTTCGCCTCGAAAGGAATGGATTGGCCCAATATACCGGCCCCGGGTGGGTAGAAATATTCGATATTCTCTACGTACTTCCCATCTCGGAAGTGGTAATTACCACCACCCATACCTTCGAGTTGGTCCTTTTCCTTGTTGTATCGGATCCAGGTAAAATGTGTGCCCGTGACGTGTTTTTGGTACAGAATATGCTGAGGATATTCCTGCCATTCGGTCTTGCTTTCCTCGTGGTCAACGTACGAAACAAGATCCCAGGTGCCGAGGAGCGTTTGCTTCTTTTCGAGCTTGGAAGTGGCATTGTTGGATGCGCTACAAGACAATAGCAGCACCGCCAGGGTTAATGTAAAAAATCTCATTTGGGGGTCAGGGTTAATGCTCAAAATGAATATAAAATTTTCTGGCGGTATTAGCAAGTGATGGGTGTAATATCTTCGGTTTGAGT
>JBCCXG010000163.1:0-10546 GCA_039191945.1 Bacteroidota bacterium | reverse complement strand
TGGTTTTGGCACCACTTCCGCAGAGGGAGAGAAAAGTCAAAGATGAGATGAAAGCCCTGATGAGCAAGGGATTCACTCGGATCTATGTCAATGGGGAGATGTACTTCATTGAGGAGATTCTAGACAGTCCGCCCAAGGGGACCATCGAAATATTGATTGATCGTACGGTGGTCAAGCACGATGAAGAGACGCAGTTTCGCCTATCAGATTCGGTCCAGACTGCTTTCTTTGAAGGCGAAGGTCAGTGCATCGTTCATGTGGTGGATCATGAGCGGAAGACATTTTCTGATGTCTTCGAACTCGATGGGATACGATTTGAAGAGCCGACAGTCAATTTTTTCAGCTTTAACAACCCTTACGGGGCATGTAAGCGTTGTGAGGGATTTGGGCGGATTTTAGGTATCGATCCGGACCTGGTCATTCCCGATCGCAATCTCTCGGTGTATGAGGGCGCCATTGTACCCTGGCGGGGAGAGACCATGCAAAACTGGGTCAAGCCTTTGCTGAAAAATGGGATCCGCTTCGATTTTCCGATCCATCGGCCTGTGGCTGAACTCACGAAGGAAGAATACGACCTCCTTTGGGAGGGCAACGAGTATTTTGATGGGCTGCATGACTTTTTCAAGTACCTCGAGTCAAAAACCCACAAGATCCAATACCGGGTCATGCTGTCGCGATACCGCGGAAAGACCACCTGTCCTGAATGCCGGGGGACAAGGCTGCGAAAAGACGCATCCTACGTCAAGATTGGGGATCAGTCTATCACCGATTTGGTGTTGATGCCAGTGGATGAGCTGCGACCCTTTGTTGAAACCATCAAGTTCTCAGATTTCGATAAAAAAGTGGCCGGCCGAATTATCAAAGAGGTCACCAACCGGCTTCAGTATTTGGAAGAGGTCGGTCTTGGATACCTCACGCTCAACCGGCTCACCAACACGCTCTCTGGAGGCGAATTTCAAAGAATCAAACTTGCCACTTCCCTGGGGAGTGCACTAGTGGGCTCGATGTACATCCTGGACGAACCAAGTATCGGCTTGCACCCACGCGATACTGATCGATTGGTGGGAGTCTTGAAGTCACTTCGTAATATCGGCAACTCGGTCATTGTCGTAGAGCACGAGGAGAAGATGATGGAGGAAGCGGACGAGATCATCGACATCGGACCTGCGGCAGGTACCCATGGCGGCGAATTGGTTTACCAGGGCTCGATCGGCCAGATGAATGGGACCAAGGATTCTTTCACAGCGAAATATTTGCGGGGCCAGGAGAAGATCGAGGTACCAGCGCAAAGACGAGGCTGGAATCAATCCTTCACCATCAAGGGCGCGCGGGAAAACAATCTGAAAAACGTCAATGTCGAAATACCGCTGGGCGTCGTGACAGTCATCACCGGAGTCAGTGGCTCGGGGAAGTCTACCTTGGTCAGAAGGATCATCTATCCGGCATTGGGCAAGATCCTGGGAGTGACCGGAGAGATGACCGGTAAGTTTGATGCGCTGGACGGCGATTATAAAAAAGTCGCCCATATCGAGTTTGTCGACCAAAACCCTATTGGCAAAAGCTCGCGATCCAATCCAGTCACCTACGTGAAGGCTTACGACAACATCCGGCAGCTGTTTGCCGATCAACCCCTGGCCAAGAAGAATGGCTTCAAGCCAGCACATTTTTCATTCAACGTGGATGGGGGACGCTGTGAGACTTGCGAGGGCGAGGGTACGGTGAAGATTGAGATGCAGTTCATGGCCGACCTCAACCTAACGTGTGAGACTTGTAAGGGCCAGCGATTCAAGAAGGAAATCCTCGAGGTTACCTACAAAGACAAGAACATTGCGGAAATCCTCAATCTCACCGTCGAAGAAGCCTTGGAGTTCTTCAAGGATAGATCCGGGATTGTCAACAAGATCAAACCGCTGGATGCTGTGGGACTCGGGTACGTGAAGTTGGGTCAGTCTTCCAGTTCCCTCAGTGGTGGGGAGGCACAGCGGGTAAAGTTGGCCTCCTTTCTGGGCAGGGGCACTGGGGCAGTTTCGAAAAAAGATCACGTGCTTTTCATCTTTGATGAACCAACCACGGGGCTGCACTTTCACGACATCAAGAAGCTCATGGATTCACTCAACGCCCTGGTAGATGAGGGGAATTCGGTATTGATCATTGAGCACAACATGGAAGTGATCAAATGCGCCGATTGGATCATTGATTTGGGCCCTGATGGCGGACTAAATGGAGGCCAGGTGGAATTTGCCGGACTTCCTGAAGATATGATTAAATTGGCGGCTTCAAATCACACAGCTAAATTCCTTAACGAAAAACTACCATCATGAGAGCGAAAATTGCCGCTGGAAATTGGAAAATGAACATGACCATTGGGACCGGCTCCGAGCTAGCGTCCGAGGTCGTCAATATGGCTGCCGATGAGGTCAAAAGCGACGTTCAGGTCATCTTGATTCCACCCTTTCCCCTCCTGTCCTCCGTTTTGGCTCTCAAAGGCACCCAGGATAACATTCACGTAGGGGCACAAAACTGTCATGAGAAGGAAAGCGGAGCGTATACGGGTGAAGTATCGGCTTCGGCGCTGGCTTCGCTCAAGGTGACCCACGTGGTCCTAGGACATAGTGAGCGCAGAGAGTATTTCGAAGAAAGTCATGCATTGCTCGCGGCAAAGACAAAGATCGTTTTGCAACACAAAATGACCCCCATATTTTGCTGCGGCGAGAAGTTGGAAGTCCGGGAGGAAAAGAAACATTTTGACCTTGTGGAGGAGCAGATCAGCGAGTCGTTGTTTGATTTGGCCGCCGCCGATTTCTCCAAAATAGTCATTGCTTACGAACCTGTTTGGGCCATTGGTACAGGGGTGACGGCATCTGCGGAGCAAGCACAAGAAATGCATGCCTTTATTCGTTCCACCATCGCATCAAAGTATGGAGATGACGTGGCTAAAGAGATTTCTATTTTGTACGGAGGGAGCGTGAAGCCGGGTAACGCCCAGGAGCTTTTTGCCTGCGCAGATGTCGACGGTGGATTGGTAGGGGGTGCTTCGTTGAAGTCGCGAGACTTTGTCGATATAGCGAAGTCTTTCTGATGATGATTGGCTTGCTCCTAAGCTTGTTCTTTGCTCAGCCGACGGAAGTGGAGGTCTCTGGCATACAGAGCCCCTATTGCAACGTCTTTGGGCTGATGCATGAGGTGCAAGATCCAAGGAAGGCCGATTTTATCGTCTATGAGCAGGATACGGAGAGTTTTGCCGAGTTGATTATCTACGATCAGGATAATCGGTTGTACGCCAATGCGCCGGGTCACTGGCACTTCGTAAGTAAACCCAATCAAGCCCGCTTTAGACTGTACTTTACAACAGATCCGGACCAGGCGCACTTTTCAGTTTTCTTCACGGACTTTGAGTCCTTTGCGGGCTGCAACCAATAAATGGACTTTGTCGAGGTAAGCGTCCAAGCTCCAGAGGCGTTGAGAGATCTCCTCATTGCCCAGCTTTTTGGACTGGGTTTCTCGGCCTTTCAGGAGGTGGATGATGGCTTTATTGCCAGTGTGGAAGGAGACCAGTGGGAACAGGAGGTGCTTGCCATGCTGGACAACTATTCGGAGCAGGGAGTGACTTACACGACGACTCCAGTGGCAAAGCAGAACTGGAACGAAGTGTGGGAAAACAATTTTGATCCGGTCATCGTGGAAGACAAAGTCGTGATCAAGGCACCTTTTCATACCCTGGAGCGATCCTTCGACTACGAGCTGTTGATCATGCCTAAGATGTCTTTTGGGACGGGCCATCACGCCACAACTGCCCAAATGGTTTCGATGCTATTACAGATCGATGCGACAGGAAAAGCGGTCCTTGATGTAGGCACAGGCACGGGTATTTTGGCGATTATGGCCCTCAAGAGGGGAGCGAGTTACGTCGAGGCGACGGATATAGATGACTGGTGCCGGGACAATAGTCTGGACAACCTCCATTTGAATGGCTACGAGAATATTCCCATTCAACTGGGTGCAATCGCAGACATAACATTCGATCGAAAATTTGATTTAATTCTTGCGAATATTAACAAGAATGTGCTGTTATCGGAGTTAGAACATTACGTGTCTTTGCTCCACGATAACAGTCAGTTGCTAATCAGCGGATTCTATGCCGAGGATATTGCTGACCTTGAGTCGCATGGCAAGTCCCTTGGGCTGAGCTCGCAGCGGACAACGGTGAAAGACAATTGGGCTTGTATCCAATTCGACCATATTGGCCGTTAGTACGTAGGATATTTAGCTAACTTTATCTGTATGAGAGTACCTTTTGGTCATGTGCTGTCGATCATGGTGTTGGTCCTGCTCTTCTTGGGTCAGCCAGTCTTCGGCCAGAGATTCTCTGATGAACCTGAAGTCTTCAAGCGACAGGCGGTATCCTATTTGCGGGCTATGGGAACTGAGCCCGGCAATAAGGTAGCCTATGACTTCGACAATGCATGGAATGGAAAATTCCAGGAAGCGCACAAGGAGAAAATCATGGCCTTAGCGACGCAAATGCACCGAAAGGGCTACAGCTTCCAACCTTACTTCTGGCATTTCTTCAGCTATTTGGCATTTTCCGTTGCCCAAGAGGGTATCGACGCAGAAACCCTACACAAAGTCCTCGACATCAATGAGGCCTCTTTGGCGTCACTCAATAAAGAAGAATACCGCGAATTCTTGTTTGGAATGAATGTCTTCTTTGCTCGCCGATTCCTCTACCTATCGAAGAATCGTACGGTGCAGGTGCCTGGAGGGACTTACAATTTCGATGTCGTGGGTTATGTCGAGCCTACAGAACCGGAGGTGGTGGAGGCGGAGGAGCTTCCTGAGGAAGAGGTCGCCTACGAAGAGACCGAGACAACGGATTCGTGGGATACGGGTAGCGACGATTGGGGAAGTGACGATACCTGGGACAACAGCGGCGATGACTGGGGCAATGACGATTGGGGCACAAATGACAGCTGGGACACTAGCGGTGATGATTGGGGATCTACGGATGACTGGGGTTCCGACGATAGCTGGGGTTCCGACGATAGTTTCGCTACTGACGATAACTGGGGGGCTGATCCGTGGGCCGAGCCGACCGCAGAAAAGAAGGACGAACGCCAGGTCATTGCTCCCGAGTACCAAGACTACGTAGCGCTACAAGAGTACCTCTATAAGCATCCCGTGAAGGATGGCCCAATTATCGGCATGAAGGACATCCAGCTCCTCATGGTGACGCCTTTTGATTCTATCTCGATCCGAAAGGTAGACGGGACCCATCTATTGAAAAACAGTACGTTCGCTGGGGAAAATGGCGTCCTGGAGTGGCCAGGGGAGAATGAGCGAATGCGCGGAGCGGAAGTGACCTTGGGACAGTTCAGCACACAAGTGGATCGGTCCTACTTCATGACCCCTAACGCCAAACTGACGTTTCCGTCGCTGCTGGACAAAGAAATCGAGGGAGTTTTTAAATATCGCAGCGTGCGAAGGCCACCAAGAGCTTTGAGCCCGTATCCGATCTTTACCTCTAACTACAACGATGCGACCCTTCGGTTTGCCGAGGGTAAAGTAAAGTATACCGGCGGCGTGGAGCTACGCGGAAACGAGCTCTTCGGAACATCTGTCTCTAGGAAACCCGGCAGGCTGGAAGTGGACGATGGCCGAGGCCACAAGGTCATTTTCCACGCAAGGAAATTTGAGTTTCGAGCTGACTCTGTGATCAAATCCGACAACGCCAGCGTGACCATCATCTTAGCAGGCGACTCGCTTTACCATCCAGCGGTACAAATGGAATATCAGCTCAATGAGCAAAAACTGACCGTCCTGCGGGAGAAAAAGCACAATGTGACGCCCTTCCATTCCACCTATCACAACATGCTCATCAATGTAGATATGATGCGGTGGAACCTCGAAAGCGATTCCATTGATCTATCCATCATGAATGGTAAGGACTTGATTCCGGCGACCTTCGAGTCGGATGATTACTTCAGTAGTGTGCGATACAGTCGACTGGCTGGTCAATATGGCTTTCACCCGATTGCCCTTTTTGTCAATTATTCGAGGAAGTATGATATCAAGGAGTTTGTGGTGGATGAGGTCGCGGAGGCCCACAAACTGAATCCTGGCTTTGTTCGGGGCGCGGCAAAGATGCTGAAGCAATACAATTTCTGCGCCTACGATGAAGAGAATGGCCAGATCAGCCTCTATGAAAAGACCTTCCACTATTACGACGCTTCCGCGAAGAAAAAGGACTACGACAATCTCTTTGTCTCTTCCAAGATCACTCGGGGACCGAATGCCATTCTGAACTTGGATTCGATGTTTATCACAGTCCGAGGTGTGGAGAGGTTCTACCTGACAACCAACTTCGGTACGAAAATCGAGCCTGAAGGGGAAACCATCAAAATCGGGCAGGATCGCAGCATTACTTATGATGGGGCCATCAATGCCGGAGATTTTGTCTACAAAGGCAAGGATTTCGGTTTTGACTACGCTGGCTTCCTGATCAACATGGCGCAAATCGACAGTATTCGTATCCAGCTGCCGCCGGAGGATTCTACCAAGGCCTACAACCCCAAGTACAAGGAAGGTCTCTCCAATCATCTCAATCAGACGACAGGTGTTTTGTACCTGGAAAATCCTGTGAATCGAGCGGGGATCGGCGATACGGAGGCATACCCCTATTTTATCAGTGACTCTGAGGCGGTAGTCTATTTCGATGGACCGGAGATTTTGAATGGGGCTTACGACCAGTCAGTGAAGTTCATCATCCCACCCCTGGAGGTCGATAGCATTGACCGAGAGGCGGCTGAGACCATCGAGTTTCCGGGTAGTTTCAATTCCGGGGGCATCTTTCCGACCTTTGAAGATACGCTCCACATACAAGCGGACAAATCCTTAGGTTTCGTACACCACATTCCTGAGGAGGGTTATAATCTCTACGGCACTTCGGCAAAGACTTACGAGAAGATCTCTCTCAGCAATGACGGGATCCGGGGAGGAGGTAAGATTGACTTCCTGACTTCGACGATCATGTCCGAGGACTTTATATATTACCCCGATTCAGTCACTGCCTATGGCCATAGTGGCATGATCGGGCCGGGCACGCTAGGTAACGCAAGCTACCCAGAGGCGCAGCTGGGAGCATTTAGGATGTACTGGTTGCCACGCAAAGACAGTATGTTTTTGAGGACCATCGACGAACCCTTCAAATTTTACGATGCGACCGCAGAGCTCACTGGCGAGGCTAATATTACTACCAAGGGGGTCTATGGCTCTGGTGAGATCCTGACGCGAGGTTCGAGAGCAGCCTCTGATGAGTTTGCTTTTGAAGAGCTGCAGTATTCTGCGAGGCACTCGGAGTTTGAGGTACTGACCGATGATCCAGAGAAGCCTGCGATGAAAGGGGATGACATACGCTTACAGTTCGATTTGACGAGGAATGTGGCAGATATCAGCCCCGAGATCAGGGGTACGGCAGCCCTGTCCTTTCCCTACGCAGCGTTGAATACATCGATGCCCAATGCCGTCTGGGACCTGGAAGATTCCGTGGTCACGATGGAGAAGCCAGCCAACGTCGAAATAGAGGATTCTTACTTTTACTCCACCCGTGAGGAGCTGGACTCCCTAGCTTTCAACGCCACTAAAGCTATTTACGATATCAATACGCAACAGATGAAAGTGGAGGGCATTCCGTACATCGCTGTAGCAGATGCCCGGATTGTACCAGAAAACAACGAGATGGTGGTATTGGCCAACTCCCAGTTTGAGACTTTTCAGAACGCTGAGGTCATATTCCAAAATGACAGCACCTATCATTACCTCTTTGAAGGTACGGTGGACGTGCTGTCAAGAAATGAGTTCATGGGAGGTGCAACCTATCGCTTACCGGTGGCTAAGGACACTTTTGACATCTATTTTGAAACGTTTGGCACAGAGCAATTTCCGCCGGCTGCCAAGGGAGCCGAGCCGGTGACCTATTCGTTTGCGGAAGGTACTATCCCGGCCGAGGATACTATGTCGATCTCCGAAGGGTTTCTCTACAAAGGAGCGGTGACCCTCAAGGCTTACAAGCAAGCGCTGGAGCTCGATGGCTTTGTTCGATTGGACATGAACTCGATCACCGAGACACAATGGATCCGATTTACGAGGACCGATGCCGAGACAGAGATTCTTATTGACCTAAGGTCGGCAACCTACGAGGATGGAAATCCCATCATCGCGGGACTGCACTACGGCGCCGGAGGGAGGATGTACTCGACTTTTGCTGAGCAACGACGCTTTCCTAACGACCAGGATTTCTTTTTAGCCAAAGGGATTTTACGTCGGGGGGATGGTGATCGATTCATGGTCGAGGAGTTGGCAAAAACTAAGGGAGAGAGCTACGAAGGGTCTACCTATGTCTACGACGATGGATCTGCGGACCTCATATTTGAAGGTCCAGCTTACTTCCTTGATGATGTAGCCAATGGCATTACCATCAAGTCAGCTGTGGTAGGCACGGGCAATCGCAACGATGTGACCTACGAAATGGATGCCTTTTTGGTCATTGACTACAACCTCAATCCCACGCAAGCCGACCTTATGGGTCGGGATCTGCTGGATATTGTGGAGCGACTAGGAAACCCACCGGCCAACGACATCGAGATTGAGACGCTGCTCAACATGGCCAATCTCGTTGGAGATGCTCCTACGCGGGCCTATGAAGAACAGTCCCTCTCCGGATATTTGCCTTTGTATGAAGTTTCCGACCTATTTCGGACTTCCCTGGTGGTGTCAGGAGTCAAATTGCAGTGGAACAGTGAGCACAACGCCTGGCACAATACCACCAAGCTAGGGGTCTCCAATGTGGAAGGGGTTGACATCAATGGCAAAATGGACGGCTTCATTGAGATCAAAAAAGACGACATCGGAGGTGACGTGGTCAACTTGTTCCTCCAGGTCGCACCGGGCACCTGGTACTTTTTTGGCTACCTCGACAACAGCTTGGCTGTATACTCCTCCAACCCAGAGTTCAACGCTGAGATACCAGAAATCGCGGATCAGATAGGGAATATGGAACTGCTTCGTGCCGACGAGAATGAAACGCTGAAGTTCATCAACGCCTTCCGGGAAAAGTACTTCGGTATCACGGAGCCCTATGATCTGGTCTCTCCTACGGACGTAAGCCTCGAGGACGAGGAGTTCGACACGATCGAAGAGGAGACAGACGAAGATGATGGCTTCGGCTTTTGATATATTTGCGGCCAAATCCCAATCTATGACGCCAACAGAATATCAAGCAAAACACAAAGATCAATTCCTAACAGAGCTACTCGACCTATTGCGTATCCCTTCGGTCAGCGCAGATTCTAAGTTCAAAGCAGACGTAAGAAAAGCCGCAGAATTTGTCAAGGAGCGGTTGGTTGAATCGGGAGTAGACACTGCGGAGCTTCACGAGACACCAGGGCATCCAATTGTCTACGGAGAGAAAATCCTGGACCCGAACCTCCCCACTGTACTCATCTATGGCCACTATGATGTGCAGCCCGCAGATCCTTATGAGTTATGGGATTCTCCGCCCTTTGAGCCCGTCATCAAAGATGAGCGCATTTACGCACGGGGCGCTTGTGACGACAAGGGCCAGATGTACATGCATATCAAGGCATTTCAGTCGCTCGTCAAGACGGATCAGTTGCCGTGCAATGTCAAGTTCATGATCGAAGGAGAAGAAGAAGTGGGCTCCGACAACCTTGAGCTGTTCGTCAAAGCCAATATGAAGAAATTGGAGGCGGATGTGATCCTCATATCGGATACTTCTATCCTGGCCAACGACGTACCATCGATTACCGTCGGTCTGCGAGGTCTCAGCTACCTACAGGTCGAAGTAACCGGGCCCAATCGCGATTTGCACTCAGGTTCTTATGGAGGTGCGGTGGCAAATCCTATCAACGTCCTTGCGACCATGATCGCGAGCCTGATCGACGAAAATGGGCACATCACGGTCCCTGGATTTTATGATGAGGTGGAGGAGCTATCATCGGCACAGCGTGCGGAGATGGCCAAAGCGCCTTTCGATCTCGACGCATACAAAAAGGACCTGGATATCGCCGAGGTCGGTGGAGAGAAAGGATACAGCACGATAGAACGGACCGGAATACGACCGACCTTGGACATCAATGGCATTTGGGGAGGCTATACTGGAGAGGGTGCCAAGACCGTTTTGCCCTCTAAGGCTTACGCCAAACTCAGTACACGCCTGGTGCCCAACCAGGACAGTAGCAAAATCACCGAACTACTCGAACAACATCTGACGGCCATCGCGCCCGCTTCGGTCAAAGTAAAGGTAGCCCCGCATCATGGAGGTGAGCCCGCAGTGATTCCTACAGACTCCCCGGGATACAAGGCTGCAAGCCTGGCTTTTGAGGAGGCGTGGGGCAAGAAACCTATACCCACCCGGGAAGGAGGAAGTATTCCCATCGTAGCGCTTTTCAAAGAGGTCCTGGGACTGGATTCCATACTCATGGGGTTTGGTTTGGACACCGATGCGATTCATTCGCCCAATGAAAGTTAT
>JBCCXG010000162.1:0-10616 GCA_039191945.1 Bacteroidota bacterium | reverse complement strand
GGCAGGCGCAAGGGAACGCGCGAGCAGACGACGGGCCACTAAATCTTCAAGTTGACGAGAAGATTCATCACTTATTGGTCTGACTTCGGGACGAATGGCCTCGTATTGGGTTCTATGCCTTATGGACATTTGACTTTGATAATCGGATTGTCTCTTATTGTAGCACTGGAATGGTTACTGATTCGAGGGATTAATGGTGAGGTTCGCGAAAGCCTCAAAGTTTTGGAAAAGAGGTTGCGGGAGCTAGAAAAGACGAATTATAACCACCACCACTAAACGTAATCCGCATTGCTAAGAATTGGTAAATAACAATGGGGGACGCATGTGCGCTTCTACCAGGGGTAGTGGTTTTCTCCATCATACTTGCCTAGTGCCGTCGTATAATGAAGTCCACAGAATCTTCCGTTTAGCATGAAAGCCATGGAGGATAAAGTTGGTCGGTGCGAGTTGTGCTATTATTAAGATTTGATCCTCCCTATCTGGATTGTCGGAAGGGGGCAGGTGCCCTTTAGTCTTATCTTAGCCAGCCCAAAGAAACTGTGAAAGAAATAGAGACATACAAAAATCTGGAACTCCAAAAGTGGAGAATTGAAGATGTGTCCATTGGGTTGAGACAAATCGGCAAGGGGAGAAACCTTGTGTTTATCCATGGCTTCCCCACGCATGGTTATACTTGGAGAAAGGTACTTCCCCTACTATCCAAGTATTTCAAATGTCATGTTTTGGATCTGCCCGGATTGGGGGACAGTGAATGGACAAAGACAACAAATTTCGATAGCAAATCTCAGGCGAGATACATCACGAAACTCTTGCAAAAAATAGGTATCGATACCTATAGCTTGATCGCCCATAATTCGGGAGCGACCATCGCAAGGTATGTGGCACTCAAGGAGAAAGAAAAGGTTGAAAACCTCATCATCCTCAATACGGAAATTCCCAACCACCGCCCCCCTTGGATTCCCTTGTATCAAAAAATTGGATTGCTGCCCATGGTGCCGACCATCATTAGAAGTCTGTTGAATCGAAAGTGGTTCTTGAAATCATCAATGGGCTTCAAGGAACTGTATACAGATAAATCTATGCTGGATGTTCAGTCCAATATTGCGCCATATATAGATCCTGTGATCAGTTCGCACGCTAAAACAGTCGGTGCCTTTAAGTATTTGAAAGGAATTGACTGGAAATTGGTCGATGAATTCAAACTCCTACATTCAGAAATAGAAGCAAGAACCTTATTTCTCTGGGGAGAAAACGATCAAACATTTCCTATCGATCTGGGAAAGCAAATGTCAAATCAATTCAACAGTGAAACGGAATTCGTCACTATTGAAAATGCTTCTTTGCTACCTCATGAGGAGCGACCTGCTGAAGTAGTGGATGCCATATTGAATTTTGTAAGAAAGGAATAAGCCAGTAGACAACTGACTGGTGCTAGCCGCATAGTTGTGTGTTTTGCTATGGATTAAATCACAGATCAAAACTTCTTCGGTTGAAAACAGTAGTAATCGCTTTGATTTTAGCCACAGCTGGAACTTTCGGATTGATAATGATTACGGTTCTGGCTTTTCCGGACTTTTGGACATCAATAATACCAGGATGGCGTACAAATATCTATCCAACAGCGACCTACCTTTTGGTCGCTTTGGCAATCTCGATCGTTTTCTTGGTGCTCTTGAGAATCTTCAAAAGTAATAGCTAGGTATAAGTGGGGTATGAGCTCTCAACAACCAAAGGTCATCCGATGTCCTAAGAATTGACCGCGTCTCGCTCAATTGGATAAATAGTAGCAGTGCTATGTATCGGACTTACCAAGTTGATTGTTCGCTCAACACTGTCCCCTGTAGGTCAGTTTCTGGATAGCTCATCACTACGCTCGACGGGTACTGGATCTTGCTCAGATACTCTTTAGTCCGGCTGCTTGTGGCACCGAAACTCACTTATTGATCGTCCGCAAAGCACGTTTCACGATGTAGGCAGTTTCCGGCGAGTTGGATTCATCTTCCCATGCCTGACACAACTGCTTTACCCAATCTGGATTCGACTTAGAGGCGTCGTTGAGCCAATTGGCCACCGAATTTTGGACATATTTCGAGGGGTCGGACTTTAACGGGCTGATCAATGGAAGCCCTAACTCAGGATTTTGGTGAAACGCGTCCACTTTTTTAGTCCATACCCCGTTTGGGCGTAACACTTCGGCCACGTACCTGCGAACATTGTCATCGTCTGAGGTGCACCATTCGTGAAGTAAGCTGATCGAATTCGACAGATCAGCAGCCAACCGATCTTTGGATGCGAAAATGACCACCTCCCTCACGCCGAAGTGCCGATCGGCCGCATAAGGCTTCATTTTCCTTAACAGATCCGCTGTGGTCTCATTGTTAGTGCTGTCCGCCCAGCAGGCCCAACATCGGACGATATCTGAAGGGTGTGCCTTAAGCTTACCCAGCACTTGGCCTCGCCCGGCCATTTCACCGAATGCCCTCCCGATAACTTGCGAACTGCTGTTTGCCGTCGGCTTTTTCTGCGCATTCACAACGGCTTCAAACGCTGGTACATGCTCATTGAGGCCTAATTCATCCAACACGTTTCGAAGTACGCGCAATTGGTCAACAGCCAGCCATTCCGTCAAATTGACGGTTTCTATCCGTCCATTTTCTAACAGTTCCAGGACTTCTTGAGGAATGTCTGTCGCTTTCCTTACGCCTTTTCGATTTAGTATTTCGTCTGGTATCCTCATACATTCTTTCAATGTTTTTGTGAGATAAAGGTATTCGTTTCTATATTTCCGATCAATTGGTCGGAAATAAATTTTATGGGTAGACATAAGAAGTACGATGAGCAGGTCGCGATAGAGAAGGGTGTCTCACTCTTTCGCGAAAATGGCTACCACAAGACCAGTGCTGCAGACATTGTGGATATGCTTGACATCCCTAAGGGTACATTTTTCGGCATGTTCCACACCAAGGAGGAGTATGTGCTGAAGGTGCTCCAGCGATACATCGATGACACCCTGGCTTTCATGGAAAAGATGCTCTATGAAAACATGAAGATCTTCGCTGCCAAAAGACTGGAGTTATTTTATACCGCTCTCAGCAAGTACTTCACCGACGAGGGTTGTGCTTACGGATGCCTGCTCAATACGCTGACCTCTGAAATTGCCGGATACAATGATGCCTTCAGTCAGCTGATCGAGCAAGGTCATCGTCAATTCATCGATCGCATTGAGCCTTGTGTAAAGGAGGCCCAGGAAGCCGGTGACTTCCGTTCGGAGTTGGATAGCAGGGAGCTGACTTATTTCATCCACACCAGTTTCGATGGCGCCATCATCAAGATGAAAGGCGTGAGAAACGATGAAGCGCTTCAAGTCTTTCTGAAAACTATTTTCAAGCTCGTTGGGCCTTAAAGAATTTACGTGGACTAATGGTCAAAGCAACTCTCAATCCGAAGTGTTAAGTTTAGGACCAACGAAGAAGTGATCGCATCATTGAGCGCACGCGAACGTCCTGCTCCAAGTATGAAAGAACAGGAAGACGCGAAATGAAAGAATTCTTACAATCCTACCACCCTGTCAGCGAGAAGCTTTTGGAAGAATACGTCGCCCTTTGGCAGCCCTTTTCGGCTTCAAAAAAAAGCCTGCTCACCATGGCAGGTGACACGGAGCGCTACTTGTACTTCGTGAAAGAAGGGATCCAAAAATCATACTATTCGAATGACGGCCGACAGCACGTGATGTTCTTCACCTACGCGCCTTCATTCAGCGGTATCGTGGAATCCTTTCTCACTCAGACGGTCAGTAAATACTACTTTGAGACCATTACCGACAGTGACTTTGTCCGTATTGGCTACGATAGACATGAGGAGATGCTCCGGAAGTACCATGAGCTAGATACGTTGTACAGAAAGATCACTGAAGCAGCCCTTGCTGGCCTAATAGAGAAACAGCACGAACTATTAGCCTTCAGCGTGGAAGAGCGCTTCAAAGTATTTGTGCGCCGAAGTGCTCACCTACTCAATCGCGTTTCCCAAAAGGATATTGCCTCGTACTTGCGCATCGATCAAACCAACTTCAGTAAACTGATGAATTCGGGGCTCATCTGATTTCTTGGTTTTTACCAAAAATCAAACGCTGCCCCCACCAGATACTTGCATCATAAATCAAACGATCTCATGCAAGCAATTCAATACTTACTGCTCTTCGGTCTATCTATATTCACAATAAACACCACCACACAGGCAACAAATGAAATGACCAACCACCACATAGAAGCATTTCAAGTAGTCGGAATTTCTGCTCGTATCTCAAATGACAGAGGTAGCGCGGGAGAGGAAGTTGAGGCCATCTGGCGGAGGTTTTGGAGCGAGGACATCAGGAATAAAGTCCCCCATATCGTGAACAATGACATCTACGCGGTCTATACTGATTACGAATCAGATCATACAGGAGCCTACACACTCATTATAGGCTTGAGCGTGACGCACTTGGATGATATACCTTCTGGGTTGGTTGGGGTCACCGTGCAGGCAGATACTTACGAAAAGTTCATCTCCCGGGGGCAGATGCCCGGAGCTGTGCTGAAAACCTGGATGGACATATGGCAAGACGAAGACCTTGACCGGGGCTATCGAACCGACTTTACCATCCATGGTAAGAAGTACTTTGATGGAGATCAAGCCGAAGTGGAAACTTTCATTTCCGTGGACTGAGCTGCGGTCGGCGAAAGATTCAACTTTCTATGAGTGTAGTGGAGTAATCAGAAATCTTGCGCCTGTTGTTACCGAACCTTACCATAAGTTCGAAGGAGCTATAGCCTTCCTCTTGTCTGGCAACGTTTCAATACCCTCAGGTGAAGGCCTCTTCGACGATATGAAAGCCAAAGGGGAGGGCAATTTCCACTACTCAACAGACCCAATCTCAACGGTAGTATCATCCTGAATGGTATCTATCGGAAGTATGGAAGCAGTGAGGGTTGGATGACTCACAGACAGCGGGCATCCTAAAAAAGCTTCGGCAGCCGGGTGTAGCTAGCGGTGTTTCACTAGATTGGTAGTACTAAGATCCTGATGGCGGGAGTGGCGTAAGTGTCTACCGGTCTCCGGCCATGGCCTCTGGCGACGGCTCGCAGGCTACCTAGGCGTTGCATCTTATTAGCATTGGGGAAAGAAGCATTAGGAATATGAAATCGAAACAGATTATTGCGATAGGTCTAGTCTTAATAATCGTCAGTCAGGTGCTGATGTCTTTTGGCTATGAATTCTTGATGTCGCAACAACCCATTGATTATGCCCATTGGTCGCTATTCATAGGTGCCATTTTTATGTTTGGGTTGTGGTTTCATGTGCCAGAAAGTTTCTCAAAAAGCACAGGACTGACGCTTATGACCCTGGGCATAGGAGGAATAGTGGGAATGTGTACAATTGACTTTGTGTTGTGGGCATCCCATGGCCATCCAGAAATAAAAGGGGAGTTGTTCGAGCTCATTTCTAATTCACCCTCACTAGCGTATCCGTTTCTCATCATTGGACCCACGCTGTTTTATGCAGGAATTTGTATTTCCACCTATGGTCTATTTGCGGCATTTAAATGGCAAGTTGTCATTGTGAATGTTGGGGCATTAATGATTGGATTAGGACATATGATATTGAATAATCGAATAGTCCCTGTTTTGGGGGCATTATTACTTCTTATTGGATTGCTTTCGATACTTAGAAGTCCTTCGCCGGAAACGAGTCGATAAAGAGAGACGCAACAATATATGCCCATGGCTCTCATCAGGTCACTAGGGAGCTATCACGTCTTCTTCCGGTTTGCAGACGGGTGCGGATCAGGACAGTTATTTGTCCCTGACAAAGGGGTGTCAGCCTGCAAAGTAGGCTGGCAAAGGCTTTGCGGGTAATCGTAAGAAAGGTAGCTGTATCTTTTGCGCCTTATTTCGCAATAATCTACCTCTAACCGTCCCCAAAAACAGCGATAGTATCGCTATATCTGTAAAATGAAAACGATCTAAAAATGGAATCAAAAGAATTCATGCTGATCTTCCTTGGCGTGGACTACGGCGAAATGAACCTATCCATGGAGGAAATAGAAAAAAGAGCAAAATCATGGATGGCCTGGCAGCAAAAGATGGCTGAGGCAGGCATCATGCAAAGCGGAAATGCATTGCAAAGCCCATTAAAAAGAATCTCGGGTAGTGATCGGACGGTCACGGATAGGATATCAGTCGAAGCCAAAGAGATCATAGGCGGCTACTACATCGTAAAGGCCCAAGACTTTGATGATGCGGCAAAAATCGCACAAGATTATCCAGACTATGACCTCGGCGGGACCGTGGAGATAAGGGAACTGATCTACTACAATTGAGGAAAATGGAAGCAAATATTGACCATCTTTTCAGACATCAGTACGGAAAGATGGTCGCTATTTGTACCAGAATATTTGGGCTGGAACATCTGGATATCATTGAGGATGCCATACAAGATACTTTTGTTTACACCCTAAAATCTTGGCAAACTCAAACCCCTGAAAACCCAGAGGCCTGGTTAGTCCGAGCGGTCAAACACCGAATCATTGACTTGCTTCGGAAAATATCTGCAGAAGACGCTCGAATCAAAAAACTAAATACGGGCATCGAGACCTATGCTATCCAAGAGCTCTTCACAGATAAAGAAGTCGACGATAGCGTCCTTCGCATGTTGTTCGCAGCCTGCAATCCAGACTTGGATCCCAAAGACCAAATCGCTTTTGCCCTAAAGACCATTTCTGGCTTTAGCCGAAAAGAAATTGCCACGTCCTTACTGTTGAAAGAAGAAGCCGTCAAAAAAAGACTGCTGCGAGCCAGAAAGAGGATCGTCGATCAACAGATGACTTTTGACATACCATCCGGAATACAACTACAGGCAAGGATCAATAGGGTGCTGGAGGTCATATACCTGATCTTCAACGAAGGCTATTACTCAGCGAAAAAGGATGTCATTATTCGTGAAGACCTTTGCGGGGAAGCTGTTCGGTTGTCAAAGTGTGTGCTGAAGAAAAGCGTGTCCCAAACTCCCGAAGCTTATGCGCTTCACGCCCTCTTGTGCTACCAATCGGCGAGAATGAGGAGCAGGATCACTGAGTCAGGCGAGATTATTCGACTTAAAGAACAAGACCGTCAGCTTTGGTTTTATCCCATGGTCCTGCTGGGGCACGAGGCCATGGAGAATGCCATGCAGGCAGAAAAGCTAAGCCACTATCACCTGGAGGCGGCTATCGCGGCGGAGTACGTCCAGGCTTCTACTTATGAGGCAACTAATTGGGATAGATTACTCGAGTTATACCTGCAGTTGTACAAATTGGAGGGTTCGGCTTATATCCTGCTGAATATGGCCATACTGCATCTCGAGAAAAAGGACTACCTGCAGGCTAAGCAATATCTCGATCAAGTGGACCCTTACGAACTCGAAGCGCGAGCGTATCTCTACTTTGCTACTTACGCGGAGTATGAGTTTGCGAACAACAATCAAAGGACGGCCAGGGATTGCATGGAAAAAGCGATTGGCATGACCGAAAATGAATACGAAAAAGCTTTCCTGAACAGAGAGATGCTCAGGCACTCGAGTGCTTCAAATGCCTGAGCGTCTTTTTTTACTTCCAGATGGCGAGAATAGCAGATGCCACTACAATCAAAATCGCCTGACTGCCCATGGCCATGGCGAATGCGTTCATTCTTTTGAGAAAAATATAGCCGGGAAGAGCCGTCGCCGCGGAAAAAAACACGGCGACAAATAGACCAAACGAGATCCCTGACTGCAGGCTGTCTATGCCAATCACAGGCTGCATAATAGCCAATCCCATCACGAGCAGAAATGTGCAAAGGGCCTGAACTCCATAAGTATAGCCCGGAATTTCCTTGGTGTGCTGCCTTTTGTCCTGAACGCCATATTCTTTCGCCCATGGAGTACCAAATAATACGATAAACCAAACGGACAAAAAAGCCTGCCCGAAAACCAGACAAGCGCCAACGGCTAACCAGTTCAAAGAAGAAAAATCGAAATTCATGATCATGTTTTTCGGAGATAGCGAAACCGATGGCTAGGTTGGGGACATCGCCAGGTGGTTTTCGTTCAAGATGAGACTTTATTAGGTTGTAATACTCCCCTCATCGTGACCAGAAGGCCAATGGACTGATTCAATTTTAGGCATTAATTCATTGATTTCATCGACCCATGGGAGGGTCTTCCCTCGAATGAATGAGATACTTTTTCATCGCTGTAGGTCCAATCCACCTGATGGACGCGCCCAAAGTGCGCGCTACTAAATAACGACTTTGATTCTTGGGGATGACGATCAAGATTAAGGATCTTGCCGCTACTTTCTGGGGGATGGCAGAGATGAAAAATTGATATGGCGGATTTTTATCTAAATCAAAGATGGACCAGTGAAGGTGAGCCCGAACTGGGCGTGGGGATCGTGGTGGCCACCGATAAGCAACGGGTGCAGGTGCACTTCCCTTCAGCAGGTGCGACGAGGCAATATGCGCAGGCCAATGCGCCCTTGCGCCGCGTGATTTTCAAGCCGGGAGATCTCATCGTGGATGCGGATCAGCGACCGATGCTGGTGGAGCGCGTACAGGACAATGGTGAATTGCTATTGTACATCGGGCAAGAAAGGACCCTGTCGGAGGCGGACCTCGGGGAGGTGGCGATGCAGCAGGGCGTTCAGGAGCGACTGCTGTCGGGGGATGTGGAGACACCTGAGGTATTTGACCTGCGCAGGAGAACACTATCGTATGATCACGATCGAAGGGTTTCACTGATCAACGGGTTTGTCGGCGGGCGTATAGACCTGATCCCTCATCAGCTGTACATCGCACATGAAGTCAGCAGTCGCTATGCGCCGCGGGTACTGCTGTCGGATCAGGTGGGACTGGGCAAGACGATTGAAGCTTGTCTGATCTTGCACCGGTTGCTGCTGAGTGGTCAGGTGTCTCGGGTATTAATCCTGGTGCCAGATTCACTGATTCATCAGTGGTTCGTAGAGATGCTCCGGCGTTTCAATTTGTGGTTCCACATTTTTGACGAGGAGCGGTGTGCCTCGCTGGAGTCAACCGCGCCGGAGGGCAATCCATTCCTTGATGACCAGCTGGTCATCTGCAGCACGTCTTTCCTGTCTGGTTCGCAGACAAGGGCGCAACAGGCCGTGAGCGCCGACTGGGACATGTTGGTGGTAGATGAGGCCCATCACCTGGCCTGGTCGCCGGAGGCTGCAAGCTCAGAATATGCCATTGTCGAACTACTCAGCAAGGTGGCGAAAGGATTATTGCTGCTCACGGCGACCCCCGAGCAATTGGGTGTGGAAAGCCACTTTGCGCGGCTGCGGTTGCTGGACCCGGAGCGGTATGCGGACTACGACGCCTTTCTACAAGAAACGCAGGACCACGAGCCAATCGCCAATGTGGTGGAGGGCCTCTCGAAAGGGCGCCCGTTGACAGGTCAGGAGCGATCCCTGCTGGTCGACCTTCTCGGTTCGGAACGGGTGGGGCAGTTCTCCGAAGGATCCTCGGTCGCCAAGGAGCAGTTGATAGAAGATCTACTGGATCAGCATGGTCCTGGGCGTGTGGTATTTCGAAATACGCGATCAGCGATGAGTGGGTTCCCAGCACGTAAGGCGCACCTCATTCCTTTGGACGGTGGGCCGGATCATGAGGAGTGGGTACGGCGCTTGTCGAAGGAGCATGAGGTAGATAAGCAGCCACTCCACCAACAACCTTCTAAGCCTAAGTTTTGGTTTTCGGATGACCCCAGGGTATCGTGGTTGGTGGGCCTCTTGTCGGACATCAGCCCTGCGCGAGTATTGCTGATCTGCCGTAGCAAGGCTAAAGTCCTGGCGTTGGCCAAAGCTTTGCAAACACTGAGCAGCGCGAAGGTGGCAATCTTCCATGAAGACCTGACCATCGTACAACGGGACCGAAACGCGGCGTGGTTTGCGGAAGCGGACGGCGCACAGCTCTTGCTCTGCTCAGAGATTGGCAGTGAGGGCCGCAACTTTCAGTTTGCCCACCATCTGGTGCTGTTTGACTTGCCAGCACACCCGGAGCTGCTGGAGCAACGCATCGGGCGCCTGGACCGCATCGGTCAGTCGGAAGATATCCAGATACATGTGCCCTACCTGCAAGGTAGCCCTCAGGAGGTATGGGTGCGATGGTATCATGAGGGGCTGAATGCCTTTGAGGAGAATATGGAGGGGGGTAACCAGATAGGTGAGCTGTTTGGTGATCGTCTGTCGACCGCTGCGGCGGCTACAGGCAAGGAGCTACTACTGGCGCTGATCACCGAGACAGTGGACTATCAAAAGGCTTTGAAGGAGAAGTTGGCCAAGGGCCGTGACCGCTTGCTAGAAATGAACTCCTTCCGGCCCCAGGTCGCCGAGGAATTGATCAACAAAATCGCAGCTGCCGACCGGGACATCGCCCTGGAAGTCTATATGACACGGGTGTTTGAGCACTGCGGTATTGAGATGGAGGATCTGGCCCCACGGACTTTTTTGTCAGCTCCTGCATTGTCCTTGGAAGAACCTAACCGTTGTTGTTGTAGTGTGACGTGCGCTACCGTTAGGGGTTCCTTGGCTGTGGATGTCTGAG
>JBCCXG010000161.1:0-10618 GCA_039191945.1 Bacteroidota bacterium | reverse complement strand
GCACCACCTCAATGCAAAACTGGATGTACTTAAGGGCGACGTCTTCCGCTATCGATTCGACAGAACGACAGACCATGACGCACTCTTGGTAGAGGGGTTTTTCCCTGAAAATGGGTATGCGCGCGTCAGGATAAAAGTAGAGCCCCCCATTCCGCCAGCCGTACGGAAATCCATGGACGAGGCCGTCTTGCGAAGGCTCACTTCGCCAACTATCGATCTTAAGTTTAATCCCTACACGATCAGCATCACTGATGTGAGTGAGGAAGACAGCCCTTTTGACGATTTTTTGAGGACAGTAACCCAGGACCTCGGTCTCCAAGAGGTGCAGCAGTCTGCGGATCTATTCATCTTCGTCGACACGGAGATAGACACCAACAAACAGGGCCGATATGACTATGAGAGTCGCTTTATGGGGAAGGTGTGGATCAATCAAGACTCGACCCGCGTACCCGATTTTCAGTTCGATCTGCCCTCTCGAACGCATTGGGCCAGTAATCGGTACAAAGCGAAAAATGCGGCCTATCAAAAGACCGTGGACAACTCCAGTAAGTTTTTGGTGGAATTCGTGAGCTACCTATGCTCCAAACATCCGTGAGTCAATGGGTCGTGCCCAGCGATGCCAGGTAGTTGCCAACTGCCATCCCTGCGATCGCGGCAAAGAATCCCACAAAGAGCGCGGGGAATTCCGTGTCTAAAACATAGGCGGCGATTAGGTAGCTGGACAATCCCGCGCACATGGAAAGAATAGCGCCCAATGAGCGACTCTTTCTGATAAACAAGGCACAAAACATCGGGACAAGGATGCTGACCATACCAAATATGGACGCCTCGGCCACCAAGTCATAGATGGATGATTGACCGAAGGCAAGAACTGTTGCCATGCTGCCAATGATGAGGACAGAAATCCTGCTCAACCTCAGAAATTTACGATCGTCTGGCTCGCGTAGCACCAGGGGCTTTAAGATGTTCTCCGCCAAGATGGATGCGGGCGCCAAGAGGGCTCCGCTACATGTACTAAAGATGGCGGAGAGTAAGGCACCGTAGAAGAGCACCTGCAGCCACATCGGTGCGTTTTGTTTCACAAGGGAGGTAAGCGCATACTGCGTATCTCCTACGGCAAGATCGGGGGAAATCGTGTACACCAGCACTCCCAAGTACAACGGGATCATGGCAAATATTAAGTACATAAATGCTCCCGCGTAGGTTGACCGAATAGCCACGCGCTCTGATTTAGCGGCATTGGCCCGCTGAAAAATATCCTGTGAAGCCAAGGAACCAAAACCGAGCGCCAGCCAGGCAGCCCAATAATCTAGCCAATCACGGACAGATCCATCTTTGGGAACAAATCGAAAATGGCCATCTGGGGCATTTGCAAGTACTTCAGAGAAATCCAGGCCTACGCTAAAGTAGACGACGAGACCCATCAGACCCACCAAAATCACGATGCTTTGGATGAAGTCAGTGATCGAAACCGCCCACATGCCACCCAAGACCGTGTACAACATCACAACAATAGCACTTAAAGAAATCCCCAACATAGAGGGCAATCCAAAAACTGCGTTGAGTAAGATGCTCAATGCCACCAATTGGGCAGCGATGTACCCAAAAAATGTGAGCATCATGAAGATCGACGCCACGAACTCTACTTGCGTGCCATACTGCCTACGGAACAAATCGCCCAAAGTAATCAGGTTACTCCTGTAGAGGGGCTTCACGAAAATCAGCGCAAAGAGGAACAAACAAAGAAAGCCCCCAAATGGGTCCTCGATGACACCCAAAAAGCCGTGTTGAATAAACTCTGAGCTAGCACCAAAGACGGTTTCAGATCCGAACCAAAAGGCGAAGAGTGCAAACGAACTCAGGGCGAAAGGCAGTTTTCGGCTGGCCGATAAAAAATCAGCGGAACTTCTTACGAATCGGGCACAGGCCACCCCGAGCAGTGACGTGACTGCAATGTAAACGACTACTGATATGCTCAGCATCCGAACTAGTGTATTACCATGGGTTTAGGTCAAAAACGCTGCAATAATCGTGAACTTTTTTTGAATGATCAGACGAAGCGTCATCAGTCCTCACGATGAGGGTTCAACGTCCACCCATAGCGAACCGACAAGTACCGGATGGCCATCACGACAAGCATCGAGGCGAGCATGTTGATGGTTTCGCCCCCCTGAAACCTCTCCAGGATCGAGTACACGACCCCACCAGCCAAACAAGCAGTAGCGTAAATCTCCCGGCGAAAGATCAAGGGGACCACATTGCACAGGACATCGCGCAAGACACCACCAAACGTGGCACTAACCACGCCCATGATCAAAGCAATAGGCAGCGACAAACCAATAGCGAGGGTCGTTTGGACGCCCAGGATGGTAAACAAACCTATCCCAATTGTATCAAAGAGAAACATGCTGCGGCTGAGTCGGATAATATACTTTCGGAATAGGAAAGTAACTACAAGCGCAACGACGGCCACGATCAAGTAATTGAGGTCTCCCATCCAGCCGACAGGTGTTCGACCAATGAGCACATCCCGAAGCATACCCCCTCCTACTGCGGTCACCATACCAACAATGCCCGACCCAACTACATCAAACTTTTTATCAATGGCGGTGAGAATTCCACTCATGGCGAAGACGCCGGTCCCTAGTAAGTCCAGAGTATATACCCAATCCATCTGCGAGGCGCAAAGATAGGTCCACAACGGATACCCTAAAGCGTCAGATCGATGCGGGCATAAACATAGGTACCTCTAAGATCAAACGGACGCACGACCGGACTGTACGGGTAGAGCCCAGGACCCACATTTGAACTGTGGGCGTGCTCATCTGGATATTGGTTGGTCAGATTGAGGCCTCCGATCGTAAGGTCAAGCATGGGCAATAGGCTAACCTTGAGATCGGCATTGAATATATCTTTGGGACTGAATGTCTGATCCCTGGTCTCCACCCTACCGGTATTGGAATTGACCTCCCACCGCTCCTCACTACTCGCAATGTGCTGAAACTCTGTGCGTCCAAATCGATTGTGGCTTAAGGTCAGCACAAACTTCTTGAAGGTAATCCCTAAGCTATTGCGCCATTGCGTTCGAGGCACATAGGTTTCCAAAATCGCCTTGTCGTTACGGTTCAAGAACTGAAAACCCCGACCCAAGCCTGGAATTCGATCCGCGTCGCGCTCTATCGTGGTCTCCACATAGCTGAATGCCGTGTTGAAATTGAGTGAGAGCGCATCGCCATAGTACTGAGCAGCAAGCACGGCATCGATTCCACGTGTCCGAGTATCCACGAAATTGCCAAAAAACTCCAGGAATTGGATGTCAAAATCACCGAGGATCCGCTGAAGCGTCGTATCCTCGCTCACGTTGATCCGACTGGCCAAGCCAATGCGATCGTCGATATCCGTCTGGTAGGCATCGACGCTTAAGGAGATGTTACGATTGATGCTAGAGGTGATGCCTACACTGAAGCTTTGAGACAATTCGGGCTCTAAACCAGTAGCACCAAGCCCTCTTTGAAAGATGGGACTTTCGGTATTGATTAAAACGACATTCTCCAAGTTGGGCCCGGAGATCTCAGTAGAAACTTTTTGGTAAAACAGCTGATGCAGGCTTGGGGCTTTGAAACCCGTGCTGTACGAGCCACGCAGCAGGAGCTGGTTGGCAATCTTATATCGTCCCGCCAGTTTGTAGTTAAAATTTTGACCAAAATCACTGTACTCCTCAAATCGCACCGCACCCGACAGTAGTAGGTCACCCACCTCATAGTCCAATTCCAGGTAGACTGAGGCATTGGTCCTGAGCTCTTCTAACGCATCTGCCTCCTGCACTCCAAAGTAGCCTTGCATTCCGGCCGCTTTGGGCAAACCCGCAGAGGTGGTATCGCCTCCGTTGAAATAGGACTCGGTCTCGCCGTCGATCAGGTGATACTCTTCCATCCGAAACTCCCCACCAAAAGCTAAATCCAGTGCGCCCACTGGTAGCTCGAAAGACCGCGCCGCCTCGAATCCAATGACGTCATGATGATACTTGAAGGCGCCCGCAAAGGTGCTGATGGGCGTATTCCGACCCATGGAGGCGTTGTTGGAGTTCTCGACCGTCATGTCGAAGCCATTTCTGCCCAGGTTGTAACTAATGTCCACAAACCACTCTTTGACCTCCCCCTTCACACCCAAAATGATGGTATGATCAACCAGCTCGCTGGTGAGCGTCGGCGAAAAACCGTCGGGATGCCAAAAGCTCACCACCTCCTGATCAGACACCGGCAGCCGATAGTAAGCATTGACCTCTCCACTGCGAAAGTTGGTGCCGATCACTGCATAAAGGTCCATCGCATTGGTAAATTCGAAAGCACTATTGACCATCAATCCGCCGTTTGTGGTGGCGCTACTCCCAAGTTCAGTGATGGTCTGATTAGGAAATCCAGTCTGAGCGAAAAACTCGGATCGGGCCATCTCGCTCCGGTCTCTGAGCGCATTACCATAGATGGGACCGATGTAATCACCTGCCCGGTTGACCGGTGCCTGGGCGATAAAGGATCCTGTCAGGTTAACAAAGCCGCGTCTTTTCACATTGAAGCCGTAGTTGAAGGCGACGCTCCCGGTCTCCCCGTCGCCCTCGGTAGTGGTGCCAGCGCTGACACTCACGGTAGGATCAAAAGACCGATCCTTCAGCACTATATTAATGACTCCACCTATTGCATCTGAGCCATATTGCGATGAGGCGCCGTCCCGTAGTACTTCGACGCGATCGATGGCCAGTAGGGGAATCGTATTTAGGTCGGTGGACGCCGTCCCTTTACCAAACACATCGCTCACATTGAGAAACGCACTCTTGTGCTTCCGCTTACCATTTACCAGCACTAGCACCTGATCAGGACCTAACCCACGGAGTGAAATCGGATCTACCATATTGACACCATCGTCCGCAGTTTGCTTGACGGAATAAAAACTAGGTAGCAACTGGTGCAGCGCCTGGGAAAGCTCTACCTGTCCCGTACTCACCAGATCCGCACCATAGACCACATCGATGGGTACTGGGGACTCTAACTGATTGCTGGTGGCCTTGGATTTGCTACCCAGACCCACGTCGGCATCCATGAGCGCACTTTCCATCTCAAAGTCCAGTTCCTTTTGCTCTAGATCCTTCAGCTGAATCGCCTCCACGATCGGTTGGTAGCCTGTCAACTCCACGGATATCTCATAGTAGCCGGTGTCGATCTCAAAGGCATAGTAGCCATTTTCGTCGGTGAAAGTACCATACGAGGTGTTTTTGATACTGACAGATGCGTTGGCCAACGGTCCAAAGCGATCGAGCATGATCCCTGTGACATAGCCATACTGCGCTTGTGCGACGACGGGTAGCAGTAGCACAATCCATAGCGTGATTCTTCTCATTTACTTCTCGTTGATACGGACGTTGACCGATTCCGATATTGCGGTGATTCCTTCCGGTGTCAATACCTGAAATTTGTAAGTACCGGGGAGGCTCACTTGCACCTCAGTTCCCTCGGCGATTCTGTTATTGTCTTTGAACCATACGTACTGGCCCCGAACGTTGGAACGTCCGTGCAGGACACCGGCATTGTCAAAAGTCACTGATCTGCCTTCCTCGACAAAGGTGAACGGGTCCACGAACGACTTTACCTGCACTGCTATTGGAGCAGAAAGGAGGATTTGGCCCGCTTTGCTGATGGCTTTGACCTGGTAGCGACCAGTTTTATTGACTTCGGTGGTAGCAGCATTTGAAAATTGTCGGCCATTATAATACCAGATAAAAGAAACGCCTTTCAAATTTGAGACGGCATGCAACTCACCATTGCCCTCGAATATGACAGAGTCTCCTTCAAGGATATTGAGCTGAATGGGCAACTCTGGCTTCGGTCGGAGGATGACCTCCTGGGTAAGAGAGGTCGATTCCCACGGGATCTGGCGACTCCGTGTGCTTTCCACCACAGCATTCCGCACGCGCTCGAAAACATCTTTGAGGTCCATATCAAAGGACGGCAGATGTTTTAGCAAGGCGTCGGTGAAAACACCATTATCCCCCAAGCCATCTGACGCTACTTTTCCAGGAGCAGTGGCGAAGGAGATGATCGTGCCAGCCGGCGCATCCATCAAAGCCAATCCATCATGTGCCTCGCGGTCGGGTAGCCCCTTGAAGGGATTTTCCCGACAGGCGTCCAGTATAATGATGTTGGTCTCTGCCTTGGCCATATTCATGAAATGCGTGATGGCATTGGCACTCACACAATTCTTTTTGACCTCGCTAGCTGATCTGGCGGAGGCATCAATGGGTACAAAATAGTTTTTGCCCCCCTGTTCGATGCCGTGGCCTGCATAATAAAAGAGGATGATGTCATAGTCTTTCGCCTTCTGCCCGAAGGCCTTCACCGCTTCTTTAAACCCCACCTTGGTCAGATTGAGGTGATAATCCACTTCAAAATCCATCTCTCGCAGAACAGCCGCTATGTCTGTCGCGTCGTTGCCGGCATTGTTCAGTACATCCAAGAAATCGTACTCAGCATTACCAATGACCAGAGCAAGCTTAGTCTGTGCAGCAACCGGGATCACGCAGTACCAAAGGAGGACAAAAAGAAAGCAATAACGGCTCATGGCTACTTCGAAGCTTCAGGATATAAAAGAGGCAAATTTCGTAGGTAAAAACCACTTTAAACGCACCAGCGGGAATTTGTTGGGTTGAACCTCCCATAAAACCGTTCAGGAATATCACTAACAAAAACCGCTTTGTCACGTTTCGCTTTCGTAGCCTTAAACACGATGAAAAAAACACGTAAGATCAGTAAGGCGCTGCCTGCCCAGCCCACAGACATGGACGGACTCATCGTCCACCAGCCGCTGCCCTACTTCGGCTTGGATATGGTAGATCCGTTCCTGCTCATTCACCATATCGACCTTGTGCTTCCAGGAGACCGACGACCACAGGAGGTAGGTGTTGGGCCACATCCCCATCGGGGGTTTTCACCAGTCACCTTCGTCTATGAAGGAGATGTACATCATCGGGATTCGCATGGAGGTGATGCTATTGTCACAGCTGGGGGTACTCAGTGGATGTTTGCGGGGAGAGGCATTACTCATAGTGAGCGCCCGAGCAAGAGGTTTGCGGCCAAGGGAGGACGCCAGGAGTTCGTTCAATTTTGGGTCAATGCGCCCGCTAGCCACAAGATGCAGCCACCTTATTATCAGCCGCTATCAGCGGAAGAAACACCACGAATTCCTATTGGCGACGGTTACATAAGCGTCGTAGCGGGTGAGTTGCTGGATGTGAAGGGCGCGGTACCCACCTACAGTCCACTACTCCTGCTGCGAGGAGCAATGCAAAGCGGATCGATGGAAATTGACGTTCCGTCCGATTTCAATTGCATGGTCTATCTGCTCAAAGGACAGCTCCAATCCGGCGATCGGGAGCTCAAAGACAAATACCTGGCCGTGTATGAAAATGACGGCGAGTGCATCACATTGGAAGCCATGGCGCCGAGCACGTTCATGGTTCTAGCCGGAAAGCCCATTGGTGAGAAAGTCGTCAAGTATGGGCCCTTTGTGATGAACAATGATACCCAGATACTGGAGGCCATGCGAGACGAGCGGATGGGCAAGATGGGTATCCTGATCGAAGAATTTTAGAGGTTCAGCCAGTAATTTAACTTGATGACAAGCGCACGGTTCTTGGAAGAGAAATCGTTGGACAGGTAGTTTTCGGAATAAACAATGAATAGATCGGATGCTGGGGCATAGCGCCACTGAAACCGAGAGTTGATGTTCACATTGTCGATCTGCTCGTTGTACTGAACCCACGTCGTCCAGAAGATCGTATTGGTGAAAGTGATATCGAATTGGGGACCTACTAGAAAAAAGGTCGTGTTGTTCACGTCTTCGTCAAAGGTCAGTCGGTTATAATCGACCGTCATACCCACACTCCCAAAAGGCTGAAATCGGTAGTTAACATTGGTCGACATATTGGTTCTGATCCCATTGAAAAAGCCGCCGTAGCTTCCCTCCAGTGTATAAGTGAGTAGCTTACGCCGATCAGATGCGATGGAGGCATTGATCGACCCAAAATTGTGCTCAGAGCCAGTGGGAAGCAGTTCATTGCCGCTGTTCGTCGGATCAAACGGTCGAGTCAATTGAATGTAGTTGTATTCGTAGCCGATGGAGTAGCTGCTTGTATTCAGCAGCAAGAGCTCATAGTTGAGTCGGAATCGGTAGTCAGTCAAGCCTAGGCCGCTGGACCAGGTCCAATCGTTTCGCATAATTGGTCCGTGGCGGTTGACCACCTTGGACTTGGGATACCACGCGTAACCAATGTCAGGATTGATTGTGAAAAACCCCGTGCGAGGCACGAAGCCAACATCTGCCACGTAGTCCTCCCCGACATAGCGGTGCTCCCATTCCACTTCCAGGTTCTGACCCCTGTAGCCGATCTCCATGGCGTGGGACACGTCTTGCTTCTCAGGTGTCATAGACCCGTGCAGGTACACCTTGCCGGCCCATAAGTCTTTGTTTGTGAGCAGGTTGAAATCGGCTCCGAAATTCCTATTCCATCCGGTCAACGTAGTATCCTCTGGTTGGACATTCATTGCGTCTCGGCCGACGTAGAAAAAAGACACATTGGAGCGGTCAAATACTTGTCGCTGCAACACTGCAACCGTGTAGTTTTGCGACGCAAAGGAAGAACTATCGACCCGCTCGGTCATCATGTCCATCACTCCTATGCGCCAGTCCCTGTTGAGCTTACCGCTCAGTCGCGCTCCAGCCAGTATAGGGCTTTGCAACCCGATTCTTCTAGAGAAGAAGGGCCGATTATCACGATCACCCAGTGTCGCAAACAGGTCATTGTTTTCCAAAAAGAATTGTCGCTTCTCTGGAAAAAACAGCTCAAACCTGCTCAGATTCGTCACTTGCTCATCCACCTCGACATTGGAGAAATCAGGGTTGAACGTCAAGTCCAGATTTAGCGCCGAGGTCAAGCCAATCTTAGCATCGATGCCAGCGTCCACTTCAAAGTCGGTACCGCTTTCCGCGTTTTCTTTGATCATGCGACCGGTGATGTAAGGGATCAGCGAGATATTGGTTCCTGCTGGTGGCGGGGGCTCGTCCCACTCCAGCGTGCCCGCAAAGGCGAGCGATGCAGTAGGAAACTGGCGAGGAACTGGCGCCCATGCGGATTTCTCGTTGCGTTTGACATCAAGCCGGCTAAAATTAATTCCCCAGCGACCGATACCTTTCTTGTACCGGATGGTCTTGAAGGGGATCGCAAACTCGTGATAATGAACACCCTCCTCCTTGTGTAGCTTGGAACTCCACTTGTTGTCCCAATCCAACAATACTTGCCCACCGTTGGCCTGCAGGCCGTCCCACTGCGCACCCGCTGCCGACGCCCCAAAAGAAAAGCCGTTGGTTTTGTCTTGAAAAGGATCGATGAAAACCAGGAAGTTGTCATTCAGTGAGAAAGAGAAATCCCGCTTTAGGGAGGCGGCGATGTTCTCCCCCGGCAACTCGTCCCAGCAGGTGATGGCCATGTAGATGTTGCGATCATCATAGGCCATGCGTACCTCTGTTTTCGTCTCCGCTCGTCCCGTATCCATTGGTAGTACCCGGAAGAAGTCGGCAGCCACGTCGGCTTGTGCCCACGTATCTTCGAGCAGTTGGCCATCTACCTTGATCGGGTCGATGACGCGCTGAATCTTGATCACAAAGTCTTCGGAGTTTTGACCTGCGGCCAAAAGCCCAAACAAAAGCAAACTAACGGTGAAAATGAAGCGCAAAAAATGAGCGTTGAGCGCCATAGTCTCGGCTAAAAAAGTAGTCAGCAACAAGATATACTAATCTATAGGTAAAAGGAGAGGTAATCGTCTGAGTTTGTGACCGGCGTGCGGTGTTTCCTGAGAAACCCTAGCTTTACACCGCAAAGTCATCCCAGCAGATTGGAAACATGAACGTCTTCATTATCCCATCGTGGTACCCTTCTGATTCGTTTCCGAATGCGGGAATTTTCTTTCGGGAACAGGCCATTGCGCTAGCGTCGCATTTGCCAGGTGTGAATGTCGGTATTGGCACCTGGGGCTCCAATGACCCGAACCTTTGGCTCGATTTCAAGACCCTCCCACAGTGGCCCCGGAAGCTCTTTGACTTCAAGGGTATACAGTCACGTACTACGCCTATCCGGAGCAACTGTATAGAATACTATCGGCCAGCATTGACCTGGTCGCGCAGATGGAAAGCCGGCAACATCGATGAGATCGTTCTTCAAAATAGATTGAGCGCCAGAGCATTTGAAGAGCAATTTGGAAAAATAGACATTATCCACGCGCATGTGGCTCATCCGGCGGGTTACATTGCGATGCAACTATCCAGGGAATTGGGTGTACCCTATGTCATCACTGAGCACATGAGCCCATTTCCTCTGCAGGACTTTGATCCGCAGGATCGATGGGATCGCTGGCTCAAACCAGCCTATCAATCGGCAGCGAGGAATGTAGCTGTAAGCACTTTTTTGTGCCAACGCATGACGGCTAGAGGCATCAAAGCGCAGGTGATTCCCAACCTCGTCGATGAAAATTTTTTCCATGCCTCGACCGGCAGTTACGATTCCCATAAAATGGTC
>JBCCXG010000160.1:0-10643 GCA_039191945.1 Bacteroidota bacterium | reverse complement strand
TGAACTGATTGGCCGTTCGATGATTGTAGGTGTCGCGGTAGCCATGCATATAAATCTTATAGCCATCCCGAGTTTCCTTGACGACCTCTCTCAAAGGTGCTGCGGCTTTGCTCCGCATGATTTCGGATCCTCCGTGGGTGACTATAGGCCCTAGTGTAGTATATAGCAATGTCACAGCGATCTTATATTCATCCTGATCGACGGATGTCCTTCCGTCAAAAGAGGGACCACCAAACTGGTCAGCCAGCGCGAAGTTGTCATGGATGTCCAGGTAGCTGATTCCTGAGAGCGGTGTATCGTCGTCGGGAAATCGGTTGGCCAGGCCCTTCATGACATTGTTGCGCTCGTCGAACTTCCCGCCAGGCCAGCCTCTGTCTTGCCGGTAATCCTTTAATTCAAACACTGGTCCCTTAAAGGCATTGCGTGAGTCGTCTTGAAAAAAGGTGATAGGAGCATCCTCTTTGTACCAGTCCCAATCGGGGTTTTCCTCGTATGCGGGATCATTGGAGCCGATCCATGCTTCGCCATAAACAATTTTGTCCAGGCCGATTTCTTCTTTCAGGGCTTTAAGCGTTTGCTCGTCCACCTGCCCCGCCAGGTCGATTCTGAAGCCATCTATCCCAAACTCTTCGATATAGTACTGACACTGATCGATCAACCATCGTTGAGTCATTGGCCTGTTTTCGGTCTTGACTTCATTTCCGTAAGCGCCAATGTGCTCGAAGTCCTTGGTCCGGTAATAGTATTGCTGATCGATGCCATTGAAGTTGAAAAACCACCCATTTCCGTCCATGTTCTCGCCAGTGTGATTGGGCACTATATCGATGATCACGGCGATTCCTTCATCATGAAAGGCTTGAACCAAGTCTCGAAACTCGTCACGTTCGGCACCAGGCTCTTTGCCCTTGGTACGGTACCTGGATTCCACGGCCATCGCAAAGGTGGTCCGATAACCCCACTGATAATTTTCTTCGGCCACACCCTGACTAACCATGTAGGGATCATCCAAGAACGACGCTCGCCAGTCATCGGTTGGGAAGTGCAAGTACTCCTGTACAGGCATCAGATGGACTACGTTGATACCCAAGTCCAGTAGGTAGTCAAACCCAATCTTTTCTCCTCTCTGATTGGTGAGTCCCGGAGTGACCATTCCGCGAAACGTACCTTTGAGATCTTCACCTAGCGGAAGGCGATCAGTGAAGTCCTGTATATGTACCTCATAAGCGATCACATCTTCCATGGCCGGGATGCCATCCTTCAGTGGCGAGGCTGGAGTAGTTCGGTGCCAAATCCTGCCCCTACCCCAGGTATCATCCGAGACCCTTGCGTAGGGATCGTTGACGTGCACAGGGTTGGTTTCGTAAAAGTAGTTGCCAGGGTCATCGGAACCATGAATAGTGAAATCGTAATAGGTACCGTGGAGGTCCTCATCAAAGCGGGCCTCCCACACACCGTTCGCATCTACTGACATATTGATGGTCTCGTCGGCCGTGGCGTCGTCCTTTTCCTTGTACAGGTACAGTTTCACTTCTGTAGCTCGTGGTGCGAATAGGCGAACCATGGTCTGGCCATTGTCGATGTTGGCGCCGAGCTCTTTGGTTGAAAACAAATCTCGAAACCAACCGTCGAAAGAGCAGTGTGCTGTGAGATTCAGGTGAGGGATTTCCAAAAAATATACCCGACGCTTATCCAACGGCTCTTTTGGGACCACAAGAGTCGTTGTTGACCCATTGGGCAATACACCGGCTACTGGAATTTCTTCCCCCTGAGCAGTAGTGATTCGGTAGGCAGAAGGAAGTAGCGGGCGTTCGCCTCGAATGTCCGCCCAAATTAAGCGATCGTTCTTTAGCTCGGCGGTCATGCCGGCGAGGCCGACCTCTTGCATGAACACCAAATCACCCCCCTTTGCATTGGGTACTTCATCCGGAGGAGCAAGCCATTCGCCATCATCAATGCGGTATTTGAATTTTGTGTTGGGCTTGACTGTACTGAAGTTTGTGTTGTCAATAGTCAATAACCATTGGGTCCCGGTCTTTTTTAAATCCCACGGTCCCGGCGTGGAGGAGGCATCCCAATTGCGAAACTCTCCAGTTACAAATACCCGCTTCGGCTTCACCTGATAGAGTGATTCGTCGAAGATGAAAGTCATCTTGTCACCAAAAAGGCCATAGCCTTGTGTCGTTTGGTCTGAGGTGAACGATTGCGCAGCGCCTAAGAAGTGAATGCAGGCAAGAGAAAAGAATAGGGTGAGCTTCTTCATTGATCACTGGGATTATCGGATGAATATCCGCCATGTAATGTTGCCAATTAAACTTAATGAAAAAAGCTCGCGATTGGGAGAATGGCTTGGTATCCACTTGTCCATCCTTCGATGCTCGTATCCATTTTTTTCCCTTCCATAATGATTTTCTTATGATGATGTGATTGCATCCAGGCCTTGCATTGATGTGCCATGATCCGGCCCGTACCTTTACTAAGCTGCTGGGAGAATGCCTTTGTCAATAATCAACCCGATATGGTACGAACGTTGACCTGTATTTCCTCCATTTTTTTTATGTGTTCCTGGGAAGTCCAAGCCCAGGGAAAAATCTCCGATACTGAAGGCGGAGAACTGTTTTTTTACGTGGATGCGACGCTCCAAAATCCGATTACGCAGATCGAAGATGGTGACATGATGATCTATGCTCAAGCGATGCTGACCGACGATATGGTCAATCTGGCAGATGGTCACACCCAGGTAGAATTGAGTCTGCGCTGGAAAGGTCAACGTGAGGTCTACGAAGACGTCCGAGATCTCGGCGACAAGCTCATGAAGGTTGGCGGGAGTGAGGCCGAAGTATTTCTCGTGAGTCTGTACGATGAGAGAAGAGCGTCGCTCTTTTTTGATCAGGTCGAGCAATCGGAAAACCTGCCATTGGATCTGCGGGTAGAACTTTTGGGCGGGAAGTACCGGAACACCGTGCTGGCCAGTGGATGGATTACCCTGGACTTATCTCAAGGTAAGGACCAATACATTGAGTATATTCTTGGCCAGAATCTTGACTTTACCTTTGACGGGTCGGACGCTTTCAAAGACGACGAGTTGAAGGTCCGAGTGATTGCTGATTTTGAGCGTCGCCTGGGCATCACGATCCATCAGTTTGCATGGTCTCAACGAGATCCATACACTGGCGATGATCGAAATTATTACCGAAGACAAACAGGAGGGATGACCTACTCTGCAGCGGATGGGGCTTGCTACACATCAGGGGTTACCGTATTTGATGTAAGTCCAAATCCATCGGTCAGCAGTTATCAGTACGAAAATGATGGTACTCGATTCAACCCTGAGAGGATTCCGTGCGATAGAGTGAAGATGTAGAGGTCAAGAAGGAACCTCTGGCAAGTCTGACTGGTGTGTATCTTTCGTTTTAGAATGAGGCAGCGAGACCTAATACTCGTGTCACGAGCTAGCCGTGGATATTGTTCACCCAATCTCGCTTGCGGTGAGTGGAAAGTGGAGAAGATCGGATTCGAACCGACGACCTCTTGACTGCCAGTCAAGCGCTCTAGCCAACTGAGCTACATCCCCATTGGGACTGCGAAGTTAATATCAAATTCTGAAACTGGAATCTTGGATGATTGGCAATCCGACGCAGGCCGAATTAGATAGGGTCGGGCCACTAAGACTGTGCGGACCAACGTAGAACTCCCGTATGCATAATCGGAACCGGTACCCTTCAATTGCTTCCATAAAATTGAAAGTCAAATCCTGCTCAAAGGAAATCGTTGCGGGTATGCTTCTGATAACCACTCACTGACAGGGCTCATATCGTAGAAACAGAGGTATGGAGAGGGGGTATACTCGCTCTTTTTGACAGGCACAGACCTTGATGGTGGTGAAAGCTATCAGTGGCTTGGTCAGGAAGTACCACTGGATGAAATCCTGCAAGTCACGTCATCTGATGATGATCGTTGGCCGCTAGAAGGTAAAGGATTTCACAAACTCAAGTTGGGGCTCGAAGAAAAGAGCCTGATTGAGTAAGTGTAGCTTTGACTAGATTATTCTTCGAAAGTTCTTCACATTCTTTCGGTAGTAGTCTGACATGAGGTTGGATTCTGTAACACCACGGCTGGATGAAGCATGAATGAAAATAATCTCATCCCCTTTCACCTCTGTGATGACCCCGCTATGGTACCACTTTTGACCTTTTTCCTTGAACTTAAAGAAAACCAGATCGCCTTCCCTGAGGCCGTTCCAGCTTTTGGCTTTGCCCACTTTGCTTTGCTCCTTCGCTGTTCGGGGCATATCCACGTCTATCCTGCGGTAGCAGGCATAGATAAGTGCCGAACAATCAATGCCAGAAAAAGACATGCCACCATAGCGATAGGGAACACCTAGATACTTCCGCGCTTCGGTGACCACCTCTGCAATCTGTTTGCGTTTCTTGCGCTTTTGAGCCTCAGCGGGTGCGTAAGTCAGAAAAAGGACCCCAAGTAGAAAAATAGATACTGGTCGGATTCTTTTCATTTGATTGTAATTTGCCGGTGTATAACGCGCCAAAGTTAAAGAACGATGTGTGGAATAACGGGTGTTTTTTCCTTCAATACTGTTGGCAGGATCCATTTGATCCATCTGGAGGCGGCGACTACGGCCCTCGAAAAAAGGGGGCCTGACGTTCATCAGACATGGTTTGATGAGACCATCGGTTTGGGCCATCGACGTCTATCGATTCTCGACACCTCGGCTCAGAGCAATCAGCCTTTCTTTGACGCAACCGAGCGCTATGCGCTGATCTACAACGGTGAAGTTTACAACTTTCAAGAGTTAAAGCAGCGGCTACAGAACCAGGGTGTGAATTTCAGGACGACGTCTGACACCGAAGTCGTGCTTTATGCTTACATAAAATGGGGACCCGAATGTGTGCAGGAATTCAATGGCTTCTTCTCGCTGGCCATTTACGATCGACAGGAAAGGTCCCTCTATCTCGCTCGAGACCGATTCGGTATTAAGCCACTCCTCTACACGATTGATGATGATAAGTTGCTTTTCGCTTCGGAGATCAAGTCGCTGTTGGCCTACAATATAGAGCGCCGGATAGACCTTACCTCGCTTTACCAGTACCTGGAGTTGACGTACGTACCTGACCAGTATTGCATGCTGCAGGGGATCAAAAAACTTCCCGCGGGATCTTATGGCATCGTAAGCGAAGGGGAGTTGACCGTGCGACAGTACTATGAGACAGCGGTCACCGATCAGGTCCAGGATTTGGACAGTACGAAGGGCAAGTTGATTGATCTGATGCGTACCTCCGTCCGTCGCAGACTTATTTCGGATGTGCCGCTGGGCGCATTTCTCAGCGGCGGGATCGATTCGTCCATTATTGTGGCGCTGGCCAGTGAGATGACCTCCCAACTTAAGACCTTTTCTGTCGGATTTGAGGACAATGCGTACTTCGACGAGACGCATTACGCCGAATTGGTCGCAAAGAAGTTCAATACCGACCACACCGTTTTCCGTCTGAAAAATGCAGACCTGTTGGACCATGTAGAGGATATCGTCAGCTACTTCGACGAACCTTTTGCGGACTCCTCGGCCATTCCGTTTTATATCCTCAGCAAATTGACGAGGAACCAGATCACCGTTGCCCTTTCCGGAGATGGGGCTGATGAGGTCTTCTCAGGTTATAACAAGCACCAGGCCTGGGAAATGGTAAAACAAGGGGGTCTCAAAAATCAACTTGTCGGCGCAGGGAAGCCCCTTTGGAAACTCCTCCCCAAGTCACGTTATTTCAAGTTGACTGACCTCTTCCGTCAACTGGACAAGTACGCGACTGTTTTGGGGTTGCCGACTGAGGATCGGTACTGGCAAATGGCCGCATTTGTCCCGGCGTCCCGCGTGGCACTACTGCTCAAGAACCAACCAGAAGCGCTCGATAGTCGTCGCGCTGCGCTTCTGAATGTGCTTCGCTCACCCGAGCTCAACGATGTATTACATACAGATATGCACCTGGTGCTTCGTGGAGATATGCTGAGAAAAGCCGATTTGATGTCCATGGCCAATGGCCTAGAGGTGCGTGTTCCATTCCTTGATCACGATTTAGTTGATTATGCCTTTACATTGGGCCAAGACCTAAAGCTTCAGGGCAACCAACGGAAAATCATACTCCGTGAAGCGTTTCGGGACATACTACCCAGAGAGCTCTATTCCAGGCCAAAGCACGGCTTCGAGGTGCCCGTTTTGAACTGGTTCAAAAAAGAGCTGAAAAGTGACCTGGAAAAGTATGTTTTCCATGAAGAGCGGGTTCGATCTCAAGGATTGTTCGAGTGGGGGGAAATAAAAAGGATCAAGCGAAGGTTACACTCACTTGATCCTGGAGATGTCCACATTCAGGTATGGAGTCTATATGTCTTTCAAAAATGGTACAGCCGTTATATGCAGGCCTAGCCAAGCCACGCTTCTAACATCCACCGGGTTTTTTGTTGCCCGTTGATCAAAGCTACCATCATATCCTCGGTTTCCTGGTCATCAACGGCCACGGCCATCTCTTTCACTTTGCTTTCTTGCTCGACCAACTGGCCCAATTGCTCGTGCACCGCCCTGACCGCTTCGTCGTCTACGGCTACATTCTTATGCGCTTTGAGTGTGCTCGTCTCCGTGTAGTCGGTAAACGTGTGCATGGGCTGGCCCCCAATGGTCAATATGCGCTCTGCCAATTCATCAATCGTCTGTAGCGCCTCGGTGTAGAGCTCTTCAAACTTGCGATGAAGTTCAAAAAAGTTCTTGCCGCGAATGTTCCAGTGAAAACCCCTTGTATTTTGGTAATAAATATGATAATCACTCAATAGCTGGTTGAGTTCTTTGGTAAGATCAGATGCCATAGTAGTATTTCAAATTTGAAAAGAGAACAACGTTCTATTGCGATGAGTTTGTCACTTTTTGAGAATTAAGAACAGATCTAAATTGGAGTCGTCCTTATCTTTCAATACGTAGTCATTGGCCTGGATTTCACCCACAAGTCCGGCGTTACTATCATTCAGCCTGTTGCGATTGACGCGATTGAGGATATCATACGGTATCCTTAACAAAGCGGCGGGTAATCTGTATTGTAGATTCAAAAAATCGAACCGAGTGATACGTGCGACGGAGGCCTTATTCTCTTCATAATAGCTCATTACCTTTTCGTTCCCCGCGACACCCTTCATATCCACATTTTCAAAATACTTTCTCGCCATCGCCTCTAACTGGTCTGCGGTGTATTCGCGGATGTGCCAGGGGTTTCTGGTTAAAGTCATTTTGATGTTTGGCGTTGTGAGCAAAGCAACACCACCCGGCCGGAGTAGGCGATGGATCTCTTCTAGAAACAACTCATCCTTCTTTACGTGCTCGATGACCTGGAAGGACACGATGCTATCGAAAGACTCGTTATCGTAAGGCAGCGGAGGGAAGTGACCCTGGCGAAAATCGTGTTGGGGATAATTTTCCTGCAGCTGATCTATGACCGCCTGGATTTTGTCTATGGCAGCATAGCTTGCAGCTTTTGGGGCAATCAATTCTACGCCTCTACCTTCGCCGCAACCTAGTTCTAATAGATCACCGTTGATATAGGGGATCGCCAGGTAGTAGGCCTGGAGGAGTCGCTGATGGATAGGATTGTCAGATGGGATCTGATCGGAGGTGATTTCTGTTGTATAAACTGCCATGGCGAATTTTCGACAAAGAAATTAAAAATTGCTTAGATTGATGATTTTCAAACCATGTCTTCCTATGCTTCGGTCATTGCTGGTGATCTTCCTCGCCTTCTATCATTTTTCATCACTGGCGCTTGACTTCGGAAGGACCAATGTAGCTTATCTCTACTCGCCTGTCAGTCCCGTGCAGATCGGGTTTGAGCTCGTGCCCGCTGGGCCGGGTCGTGTCACCTGCTACCTCAATGTGAAGGAACGGGTTAGGGCCCAGTATCAGATGAGCTTTTTCACACAAGCTTCCTATGATGCTGATGATGAGACATATTTTGTGCCGGACTTGGTGGACACTTTGACAGCCGGTGAGTCCACGACCGTGATACGATGTGATCTGAGCACCGATTCTCTAGATGCAGTCCTGGTAGTAGAGTTGATTCGTGGATCGGACCGATACTACTTCCCTTTTACTGCGGACGTCCAGCGGCTCCCCTCGTTTTACCCATGGGATGATGGGCCAGTCACTGATTATTATGTGAAACGCCCCCCTGATTTGAGAGGCTCGGATTCACTATTTGCCTATGCGTATTCTATGGACTTTGGCCTGGCGGATCCTCCCTTTGGCGTCATGAAAGCCCTCTCTCCGGAGATTGAAATAGATTCGGTCTTTCGATATGACAAGGATGCTGCCTTTGAGGATTGGGTCTTTTACTTTATTCAGGAGGATACGTCTTCGTCAATTGGCCGAGGGTTCCTCAAAAGCCCATCCTACTATCCCAGGTATCGTGCCATGGAAGAGTTGGTGGGGCCTTTGCAATACATATGTTCCTCCAAAGAGTTTGAGGAAATACTGACGGCATCCAGTTTGCGGCAGGGTTTTCAGGATTTTTGGCTTACCACAGTTGGCAACGAGCAGCAGGCCAAGATTGCTATCCGGCGATATTACAGGGGTGTAACTGGCGCGAATCGCTACTTCACGAATTACAAGCCTGGATGGAAAACGGATCAGGGGATGATCTACCTGATCTTCGGGCCTCCTCAGGAGGTATACCGGACACAGCGGAAGGAGCTTTGGAAATACGGTGGTGGATTACAGTTTGAATTCATCAAAATCTCCACGCTTTTTGCGCCATCTCTTTACACCCTTTTACGAGATCCAGACTATCGAGACAAGTGGGCGCAGAAAATCGCAAGCATCAGACAAGGTTCGTAAAGACCCCAAAGGACGAAAACATGATCTACGGTTTACGCGCCGTGATCGAAACGCTCGATGCCGGTCGTGACCTCGAGAAAGTCTTCATTCAGAAAAACTTGCAGGGCGAACTGGCGAAAGAATTGTGGGCAGCCTTAAAGCGAGACCTCACTCCCATCTCCAAAGTGCCAGTCGAGCGGCTCAATCGTTTTACAAGAAAGAACCACCAAGGGGTTGTAGCCTTCGTATCTCCTGTCAAATACTACACACTTGATAGTCTGGTACAGCAACTGTACGAGGATGGAAAAGCACCTCTGCTTGTCGTGCTGGACGGTGTGACGGATGTCAGAAACTTTGGTGCTATTGCCCGAACCGCAGAATGTATGGGTGCCGATGGACTCATCATACCTACCAAAGGGGCCGCTCAGGTAAACGCTGAATCCATGAAGACGTCTGCTGGTGCACTGAGTAGTTTGCCGGTCTGCCGTACGGACGATCTACTAGCTGCATTGCAGTATCTCAAAGACTCGGGCCTCTCCCTCATGGGTTGTACGGAGAAAGCCGAACAATCCATACAGGAGCTTGATTTCTTTTCGCCGGTCACAGTGGTCTTGGGATCGGAAGAGGGTGGCATCTCTGACGAGGTGCTCAAGCTTTGTGATCACCTAGGGCAGATCCCAATGCACGGTACTATCCAATCACTCAACGTATCCGTAGCGGCTGCGATGCTCCTCTACGAGGTGACCCGGCAGCGAGGTTGATCAGGTGAATCTGTCGCCCTTGAGGGTTTTGACATCGGTCACAAAAGCCTTGAATTTCGCGGCGTCATCTTTTTTGCACACCAGCAGCACATCATCGAAATCTGAAACAAGATAGCCGTCCAGGTCGTGGAGCACTAGCAGCTTGCCTTTTTCTGCTTTGATATAGTTGTTGGTACACCCGTAGAGTATGGTGTCAGCCTCTACCACGTTGGCGTGCTCATCCTTTTGTCGAATCTCGTGTAGTGCGTTCCAAGAACCTAGATCGGACCACCCAAAGTCACCCAGCACGACATAGACGTTGGACGCCTTTTCCATGATTGCGTAATCGATCGAAATATTTTTGACGATGGAGAATGCCCGTTCGATGAAATCGACTTCAGATTTATGGTAATAATTTGCCCGCCCATTTTCGAATATCTCGGCCATCTCCGGCTGGAGCCGCTCGAAGCTGCTGATGATACTTTTAATAGACCAGACGAATATACCTGCGTTCCACACGAAGTCACCACTCTCCAAAAAGGTTTTGGCCAACTCCAATTCTGGTTTCTCAGTGAAGGTCTTCACTTCTTTCAGTTCGGAGTCACCTTCCAGAAACTGAATATAGCCATACCCTGTTTCAGGCCGATGGGGTTTAATGCCAATGGTGATCAGACGGTCTGCATCCGTGGCTCCGTTGGCTGCGGTTTCTATCACCTGTCGGAAGGATGCCTCATTGAAGATCGCATGATCAGCCGGCGTGAATATTAGTACGGCGTCCTCATCCTTTTCGCGGATTTTGTATGATGCGTAGGCAACACATGGGGCGGTGTTGCGCTTGGCCGGCTCAAGCAAAACCTGCTCCGGTTCGAGCTCCGGAAGTTGGTCTTTGACCAATTGCTCGTAAGCAGCATTCGTCACGATATAGATCTTGTCGGTGTCGACAATATCTGAAAATCGATCAAATGTCATTTGCAACAGCGTCCTGCATGTACCCATTACATCGAGGAATTGCTTAGGCTTATCTGCCCTGCTATAAGGCCAAAATCGAG
>JBCCXG010000159.1:0-10643 GCA_039191945.1 Bacteroidota bacterium | reverse complement strand
CGTGACCAGGCACCAACGACAGCGCCTTACAGCTTACGCTCCACAGAGGAAAATGGCTCAGCACCTTGAGGCCTCTTCCGCCAGATGGTGGGCTACACTTGGTTCCATTTTGTGATCAAAGTCGATGGACTCTGCACTAAGCACGCCCACCTTTCAAACCGGCCTGCATACGTTTAAGACCTTCCCAATCTCCGTCCGCCGCCAATTGAGCCTGCTGAGGCCAAGTGGCCGGGTTGTGAATCTGGTAGTCTTTGCCGGCCCTGTCCAACACGACCTGGATCTGTGCTGGTGTACGGTTAGACAATGCTCGCCAAGTGCTGCAGCCATCGGCCTTTAAGAGTCCGGAGATCTTAGGTCCGATACCCTCGACCAGGGTAAGGTCGTCGTCCTTGATCCGTTTGCCCATAATCCCCTTCGCAACCGATGCGTCAAAACTGGAAGCGGGAGCCACGGCCGAGGTGGCCCGCGGTGCTGGATCGACCGGCGTTGGTGAAGAGGGCACTGCAGATGGGGCCGCCGGTGTTGATGTGGTGACCGTCTGCTCTGCGTCTCTTACCGACTGGCGACAGCGAGAGAGCTCGCCCTCCAGCTGACGAATTCTTCTTTGCCGTAAAAACCAGGCCAAGAGGAAACCCAAAATGGCAGCAACGATCAGGACAAATAGGATGAAAAGTAGATCTTCAGCAAATCGGCTCATGGTTGATAAGTAGTTTTGATTTCGACTCTTCTGTTATTTGACCGCCCCTGACCTGTCACATTGGACGACCGTGGTTGCTCACTTCCGATACCACGAGATACGATGAGCTCATCGCTTACTCCTTGCTCGATCAAGAAGGCCCGGACTGATGCCGCTCTCTCCCGGCTGAGGCGTTCATTCAATGCGCTCGCGCCACTCGTATCGCTGTGCCCCTCGATCCCAATGCTCGCAACACGGTTGTTCTCTATTGCAAATAAAAGATCTTGGAGATAATCGCGCTCAAATTTGGATGCATCCACCGTAGTCTGATAAGCTTCGAAAGTGACGACATAACTTGGGCGCTCATTGATAGTGACTGATGGAGTCGGCGGCTCTGGCGTCTTGTCATCGTCAGAGGCAGGCGCTTCCGATGGCTCGTCGATAGCGGGCGGCGAAGACACTTCAGGAGCTTGGTCAGCAGGCTGCGGCACTTGAGAAGGGACATCCGATACTTCAGCTTCCGTACCGGAGCAGTGGTCTCGGATGTGGCAAACATAGACAAACGAGGATCCAGCAATCCAGATGACGAGTGCCAGACCTATCCAAAAAGTCTTCATGGTTCGAGTTGATTAAGAAGTTCTCCCTCAGGGACATCCCTGCTTCAACAAGACCGAAGTTGCCTCCAATTTTGCAATCCACAAAGCACTCCTTACATTATTCACAAAAAAGTAGCGGCTACTTTCTCCCGAAGAATGCACTGGCGCAAATGCACACGATTGCAGCGAACTCGCCCGTTATCGACAACAGGGAGCTGGGCTATCACTCCAGTTCCTTTTTTCGGAAATGGTAATGGATTGGAAGCCCTCATTCTGAAGAAAATTCATCATCTTTCAAGGTAAATCCAAACCACCATGCGATACAAAGGAAGAAGAAGAAGCACCAATGTCAGGGACGTAAGAGGTAGTGGATCAAGATCCTCTTCGGGAGGAGGAGGCGGACTCGCTACCATCGCAACGATCTTGTTGAGTCGGGGCAGCTGGAAACAAAAACTGTTGATCGTGGCGGTGATCGCAGGCATCGCCATTTTTACCGGTAACAATCCCCTCAACCTCCTTGCAGGGGGTAGCACGACCACCCAGTCCAACTATCAACCTACCGCTCAGGAGCAGGAGCTGATGGAATTTGTCGAGGTGGTCATGGCCGACACGGAAGATGTTTGGAACAAGATCTACCGAGAGAATGGCTCGACCTACAAAGAGCCCCAATTGGTCGTCTTCAGCAATACCGTGCAATCAGGCTGTGGACGTGCTTCTAAAGCTACGGGACCTTTCTACTGCCCTGCCGACCAATCAGCATATATTGACTTGAGCTTCTACGAAGAACTGAGTCGTCGGTTTGGGGCCCCAGGGGATTTTGCCATGGCTTATGTCATCGCGCACGAAGTTGGGCATCATATACAAAACTTGACGGGGACACTGGACAAAGTAAATCGAGCCAGGGGACAAGTGAGTCAAACGCAATACAATAAAATGTCTGTCATGCTTGAGCTACAAGCAGACTTCTACGCAGGGGTGTGGGCACATCATGCCCAGAGGATGCACAATATCCTTGAGCAGGGGGATATCCAAGAAGCGATACAGGCGGCGGAAGCCATTGGTGATGACCGAATACAGCGGGAATCCCAGGGATACGTCGTTCCCGACAGTTTCACGCATGGCACATCGGCACAACGTGTTAGGTGGTTCAAAAAGGGGTTTGAAACGGGAGATATCCGTCAGGGCGACACCTTCAACGCAGAAGTGCTATAGCCTCCAATCACTTTTGGCCTCGTCACACATCGAAAGACTCGCCGTAGGACGGTATGACAACGTCGGCAAAGCCTTCATCCTTTAGGCCGCTCTTCAGCTCATGCTGTCGCTCACCTTCTCCGTGCACCAGAAAGATCCGCTTGAGTCGCTTGCGATCCATACCTTGCAGGAAGTCGATGATTTCTCCCTGATCGGCATGGGCAGAGAATGAATCCATGATTTTGATCTGGGCCTTGACCTCCTTCTGCACCCCAAAGATCCAGGCCTTATCGGGATAGCTTCGAAGATGCGCTCCAAGCGTCCCCGGAGCACAGAATCCTACAATGAGCAAAGTGGTCCTTGGGTCATCGATGTTGTTGGCCAAATGGTGCCGAATCCGTCCACCTTGCATCATGCCAGAGGCACTGATGATGACACAAGGCTTATCAAAATCCTTAATCGCTTTAGAGGCTTGTGCGCTTCTCGTGATGTGCAGATTTGGAAATTTGAATGGATCAATGTCTTTGCGCGTAAACTCGGTCAATTCCTGGTCATAACATTCAGGATGCATCATAAAGATGTCCGTCGCATCAATGGCCAGCGGACTGTCTAGAAAGACATCAACCGGGGGTAGCTTACCTTCCGTCTCCAGACGATCCATTACATACAGCACCTCTTGTGTGCGTCCGACGCTAAAGGCCGGGATCAGCAATTTACCTTTGTTGACCACGCATGTTTCATGGATAATGTGCTCCAGCTCGCTCATATCCTGCGGCACACCCTGATGCTCCTTGCCACCATAGGTTGATTCGCAGAGCAACACATCGACATCCGGCATGGGCTGAGGATCTCTCAAAATGGGTCGGTTGGGACGGCCGATGTCGCCTGTGTACCCGACCATGGATTCTTTTCCATTCTCGTGAACTTTGAGGGTGACGCTTGCACTTCCCAAAATGTGGCCCGCATCTTTGAATAGCACTTCGATCTCATCCCCAACTCGAAACCATCGGTTGTACGCTACACCCACAAATAGGTCCAGTGCCTCTAATGCATCTTTCTTCTCGTAGAGCGGCTCGGTTTCATCCCATTTCGCATCCATCTCCTGGATGTGTGCACTGTCCATCAACATAATAGCCGCCAGATCCCGGGTGGCACTTGTGCAGTAGATATTTCCCCGAAAACCGTCCCTGACTAACTTGGGAATCCGACCGCAGTGATCGATGTGTGCGTGGGACAGAATCATACAGTCCAAAGCCGCGGGATCGAAGAGCCAGTCTTCGTTAAAGGTCGCGAAATCCTCATCATTGCCCTGATACAAGCCACAATCCAATAGGACTTGGTAGCCGTTGTCCATTTCCAGCAAGTGGCAACTACCAGTTACCGTCTTCGCTCCTCCACAAAACTTGATTTTCATCTATTATCTTTTTACGCCAAGCACACCCAAAAGACCTCTGGCCAGCTCTCTGGCTACCGTTCGCCCGATCTGGCGCGTAGTGGTGTGATTGATAAAGGCTTCAAAGGCACTCTCCTCCTTGCGAGATCGACGCCGTGTAGAGGTCGACCTCTTGGCCTTCTCCTTCGCTTCACGTGCCTCGCGCGCTTCTTGTTCCTTTCGGGCCTTCTCCAGCTTCTTTCCCAGGATCTCGTGGGCGCTTTCACGGTCGATTACCTGATTGTACTCATCGATAAGCCGTGAAGACTTGAGCACCTCTTTACGCTCTTTGTTGGTCAGGATATCCATTCTTGAGGAAGGAGAGCGCAACAAGGTATGGACCAAAGGCGTAGGGATGCCTTTCTTATTGAGAACGGTGACAAAGGCCTCCCCTATCCCCAACTGCGTGAGCGTTTGATCTACATCATAAAACTCCGTGATCGGATAGTTTTCTGCGACCATCTTGATGGACTTTCTGTCCTTCGCCGTGAAGGCCCTAAGCGCATGCTGCACTTTGAGTCCCAATTGGCTGAGTACACTGTCCGGAATGTCCGTTGGGTTCTGCGTACAAAAGAAAACCCCGACAGCCTTCGATCGGATGAGTTTCACAATCGACTCCAACTGATCCAAAAGGGCCCGAGAAGCCTCAGAGAAAACCAAGTGCGCCTCATCGATGAAGATCGCCAGTTTGGGCTTATCCATGTCCCCCTCCTCCGGAAACTTCTGATAAATCTCAGACAGGAGACATAGCATAAATGTCGAGAACAGCTTGGGTCGGTCTTGGATGTCATCTAACCGGATGATATTGATGAAGCCCCGTCCATCTCTATCCGTTCGGACGAGATCTTCGACCTCGAAGGACTTCTCACCAAAAAACAGATCCGCGCCTTGTGACTCTAGCTCGACCAGCTTCCGCATGATCGCACCTACTGAACTGCCACTTACTTTACCGTATTCTTCTTCGATTTCCTCTTTTCCCTCATTAGAAATGAATTGGAGCACCTTCCGGAAGTCTTTCAAATCCAGCAGCGGCAGATCGAAGTCGTCGCAGTACTTAAAAAGAATGGAAATAATCCCTTGCTGAGTGTCATTGGCTCCCAAGATTTTTGAGAACAAGACCGGACCAAACTCCGAAACCGTCGCACGGAGTCGCACGCCTTCCTGATCTGAGAGGCTCATCAACTCGACAGGGAAACCCTCGGCCTCCCACGGCTGCTCCATCATTTCATGTCGGTGTACGACGTGCTTGTTGGTGGTGCCGGGCTGAGCCACTCCGCTCAAATCTCCTTTAAAGTCCATCAAAAGCACCCCCACACCATTGGCGGACAGCTGCTCTGCAATAATTTGAAGGGTCTTGGTCTTTCCCGTCCCAGTAGCCCCGGAAATGAGCCCGTGCCTGTTGAGGGTTTTCAAGGGTATATTGACCACCGCACCCTTTACCGGTTCCCCTTCGAATACAGCGCTACCAATAGAAAAGTAGTCTTCCTCGAAGGCATAACCCTCTTGGATGGTTTTTTCAAATTCCATTCACGAAAAGATAATTGAACCGGATCGCGATGTCCGGTTCGGCCAAATCAAAGATTGGGGATAATCAGCTCCTGATCGGGATAGATCAGATCTGGATTCTTCAGTTTGTCGGTATTGGCCTCAAAGATCTCCTTGTACTTCATGGCATTGCCATAGTAGTGCTTGGCAATTTTTCCCAATGTCTCACCAGACTTCACGACATGGCGATGGTATACCGACGTATCCTCAACTTTGATGTCCGCCTCAATGTCAGAAGGGTTTTCACCACCCGCTTCCTTGATCAGGTCCCACAATTGATTCTTCTCATACTGCGTCTTGGTCGTGCCCCCGATCTTAAGCTTGAAACCATCTTCTTCGACGTATCCATCTTTGACCTGGAGCGATTCGCCCATGTCCAATACTTTCTGATATTTAACTTTTACACTCATTTTTTTGATGTTCCAGGTTTAGAAAAAGTTTTTCAACGCGCCTCCGAGCGCTCCGCTTATGATACTGCCCGTAGCACCTCCGAACATATCCTGCAAAGGAGAATCATCATCATCTGGCGTCTCATCATTTCTCTTGGAGATCTGATTCATCACCATCGGAAGAACCATGGTAACGATAGGCAGTACCTTCTCAAGGTTGAAGTTGTTTTTGCTTAGAAGGCTCGAAGTCACCTTCGCAGTGATCTCATTCTGAATCGCATCAGCAGAGGCACCGTTCGCCTGTCTTTGCGAAAAGAGGTTCATCAGAGAGCTCATGTCGCCAGCTCCCATGTGCTGCTGGATGACATCGAGGGCTGTCTGGCCGGTCACTTCGAGGCTCTCCTGCGCCTCCCGACCGCTCATTCCCGACTTCTGAGCAAAAGACTCACCGACTTCGCCGATGACTGATTCAAGTATTGACTGTAGCATGACTTGGGTTTTTGGTTAGATCAAGTTTTGGCCGGTAAAGTACCGGGATATTTGGGAAAAAATCTATTAATTGTTGGTTATTTTCAATCAACCCCAACTGAATCACAGGAGCACTGCTTTGAAGACTTGAACGTCTGGAGGTGTTTCCTTTTGTCTGCCTTTTTTAGTTATTTTAGCTCCTATTCGACTAAGGAACGCCCAAACAAAATCAAGGCGCTTACATTCTTCAACCTCCAAAAAAAGAAACCCCCATGGCTTTGTGGAATAAGCTCAGAAGCGAGCTCATAGATATCATAGAATGGCTCGATGAAAGCCAGGACACAATGGTGTATCGCTTCGAGCGGTACCAAAACGAAATCAAGTCTGGCGCTCAATTGACTGTAAGGGAGGGGCAGGTCGCCGTCTTTGTAGACCAAGGGCAAGTCGCAGATGTGTTTTCCCCTGGAATGTATACCCTGGACACGGCCAATCTACCCATCCTGTCCACCATCAAAGGATGGAAATACGGTTTTAACAGCCCTTTCAAATCGGAGGTCTACTTTGTGAGTACCCGAAACTTCACCGATTTAAAATGGGGAACAAAGAATGCGATCATGATGAATGACGATCGCTTTGGACTTCTCGAGGTAAGGGCTTACGGAACCTACGTCATCCGCGTGAGCAATCCCTCGCTTTTTATCAAAGAGATCGTGGGTACGGACGGACGATTTACAACGGATGAGATCAGAGATCAGCTGCAGAGTATGGTCATTACGCGCTTTACGGATGCCATCGGTGAAGCCAATCTACCAGTCGAGGCCTATGCCGGTCAGACCAATGAGATCTCGGGGATGTTGCAAGGCCTCATGAACGATGAGTTTGCCGACTATGGCTTAGAGTTGACCAAGTTTCTGATTGAAAACGTTTCTATGCCCGAAGAGATCAAAGAAGAGATCTTCGAACTGAGTCGACTCAACAAGATCGATCTGCACAAGCTCGCTCAAATGAAAGCGGCGAAAGCCATGGAGAAGGCGGCAGCCAATCCGAGCGGCACTGCGGGTGCTGGCGTCGGGATGGGGATGGGCTTTGCCATGGCCAACCAAATGGGCCATATGTTCAATCCCATGCAACAGCCTTATGTACAACCCGGACCCTATGGTAACGCAGGCACAGGCAGTCCTCCCCCCCTACCTCAAAGCACGAGTTACTTTGTCGCGATCAATGGACAGCAAAGTGGACCTTTTGACATGAATCAGTTGCAAGGCATGGCCGCGAGGAATGAATTGAGTCGTGACACGCTGGTCTGGAGCCAAGGTATGCCCACTTGGCTGCCCGCCGGTGAGCTCATGGCATTGAGCAACCTATTTCAAAATACGCCACCTCCCATACCAGGATAATCATTGGAAGATCCCATCATTGGCGAAACCGGAGTATTGAACTGCACCAACTGCGGTGCGGAGCTGAAGTACAAGCCGGGCACTAAGCACTTGGTTTGTGACTACTGCGGGACCGTCAATGAAATTCCAGAAATGGATGAAGTGATTCAAGAGCTCGACTATTTGGAGTACATCCAAGGAAAGGCCAATCAAGAAGAAGTCATCCAAATCACCGCGATCACTTGTAAAAGCTGCGGGGCTACCTCCTCGATCGACCCCAACGTCAAATCTCACTTTTGCCCCTATTGCAGCACACCTTTTGTGATCGAAGATTGCCACGCGGAGTCTTTGATTCGACCGAAATCGCTCTTGCCTTTTCGCCTCAACCCCTCAGAGGCGAAACGGGTCTTCACCAAGTGGATACAACGATCGTTTTGGTCACCGGGCAAGCTGAAGAAGGCGGTATTGAACTTTGAGCACTTCAAAGGCGTGTATTTGCCCCACTGGACCTATGACTCTCGGGCCTTTTCAAGCTACGTAGGCCAAAGAGGAGATTACTACTATGTGACCGAGATGCGAACCGTCGTAGAAAATGGTCGCCAGGTACAACGGCCTCAGCAGGTCAGAAGGACGCGTTGGCGGATGGTCCAGGGACGCGTCAACAATCGATTTGATGATGTACTGATTTGCTCGTCGGAATCCGTTCCAAGTCAGTTTGTCAAGAAATTGGAGCCATGGGATCTGAAAAATCTGGTTCCATTTGATGATCAGTACCTGCGAGGCTTTATCACTGAGAAGTATCAAATTGAGCTGAAGGAGGGCTTCACTCTGGCGAAAAAGATTATGGATCTGCACATACGGACGTCAGTAGCCCGGGACATTGGCGGTGACGAGCAACGCATTGCGCAGGTCCAGACTCGTCACGACGATGTCACCTTCAAACACATTTTGCTGCCGGCCTACATCAGTGCCTATAGGTTTAAGGATAAGGTATACCGCTTTTTGATCAATGCCCGGACCGGGGAAGTCACGGGCGAGCGGCCGATCAGCCAATTGAAGGTAGCCGTGGCCATCAGCCTTGGACTTGTGATAGTCTTTCTATTGTACTACTTTGGAAGCCATCAAAAATAAGAGCATCCCAGTCAGTCGTTCGTACAGCGTGCAAGAATCAATGAATCGAAACTTAACTACTTTCTAATTACCAATAACTAATAGTTCTTATGGCAAATATTGCTGAAATCGAAGGCATCGGTCCTGTTTACGCAGAGAAGCTAGGAGGCGCCGGAATCAAGACCGTCCATGGATTGCTGAAAGCATGTTGTGACAAAAGTGGCCGCAAAAAAGTCGCTGCGGCAACTGGACTGGACGAAAGCAAGCTCTTAGAGTGGGCAAATATGGCTGACCTGTTCCGAGTAAAGGGCATCGGCAGCGAGTACTCCCAGCTTCTTGAGGCTGCTGGAGTGGACACCGTGAAGGAGCTGCGCAACCGCAGACCGGACAATTTACAGGCCAAAATGGCCGAAGTCAATGCAGCAAAGAAGCTGACACGCGTGGTGCCCTCCGTCTCCATGGTGGAAAGATGGGTCGGTCATGCTAAAGAGCTCGACCCTGCCATTACGCACTAAAATTGCTTTAAATCGATCATACCGCCGGCGAGTGTCTAGCTTGCCGGCGCCTTACTGCTTCATCAGGACATCAAACTTAATGGTAACGTCATCTCCTGTCTTGACCGCACCGAGCATGGCAGTAGGTGGAATGACGCCAAACTCCGTCATAGTCACGGGAATCTCTCCGGTGACTTGAAACTGACCCTCCGCGTTTTTCACATACCCCAAATCCACTTCAACCTCCTTGGTGACGGCTTTGATCGTGAGCTCACCAGTCCCCTTAACAGATGTTCCCTCAATCTCCAATTGCGTAGCTTCGAATTTGATCTCAGGGAACTCGTCGGCCTTCAATGCATTGTAGGTATTATTATCCATACTTCCCTTGCCACTCTTAATCGACCGAACAACGGCGACCATTGAAATATCCTTCAACTGCTGACTGGAAAGTGTAGCGGTGACAGCATAGTCCTCTACCACCGATTCCCAATCATGCATCGTGGAAGTACCCAAAATGCTCATATTGCTTGCAGCGGTGTCAATACTGTATTGCCCATCCTGAGCGAAGGAAAAGGACATCCCAAAAAGGAGTGCGAAAAAGAATACTACAGACCTGGTCTTCATCATTGGTTTGCTTTAAAATAATCTGGCGATAAAATATTAACTCCCGAAAGTAAAGTGAATGAGGAATCTCAGCGCCTTTGCAGACATTTTTCCTGATCACTCCCGCATCTTTAGACTTCCGACTCATTTATCTCAAAAATACGCGTCTTTCCCAGTTTACCTTTCAACAATACATTTCCTCTTTCTACTGATTTGAAAGGAATGGGCTTGGGTAGCGCTCCCAGCACCTCCTCCGTAACGAGGAACAGAGCGCCTTTTTCATTGCAGAGCTCCTGCACCCTGGCTGCCGTATTCAATACATCGCTATGATAGGCAATGTCCCGTTTAACAACACCAACTTCTGCAGTCATCACCTTGCCGAGGTTCAAGCCCGCCTTGAAGATGGGCGCTATCCCGTAGCGCCGCTGATAGTACTCGTCCCGGGAAGCTAGCTGCTGTTGAAAAAGAAAAAAGGCCCGCAAGCAATGGTGATGGCTAAGTGCGCGCTCGCGCTTCCAGGTAAGTACCGCCTCATCGCCCACATATTGATAAATCTCGGCCTCCGAGGCGACTACAGCGGGATGCAGGTCCCGGAAGCAATCCTGAATAAAGTAGCTGTACTGTTCATGACCCAGCTTCTCCGCAATGGCAGTACTCGACTTGAGATCCAAAAATAAAAATGCTCGATCCTCCTCTCGAGCAGGATTGAATCGTCCGAAAAGCAGGTCATGAAAGATCTCTTCACCGATCTTCATTTGCAGCG
>JBCCXG010000158.1:0-10670 GCA_039191945.1 Bacteroidota bacterium | reverse complement strand
CAACATTCATACCTACGGCTTCGAGGGAATTATCCTGGGAGCGCGCGACAAGTTCATTCCGTTCAAGAAAGGAGGTATTGATGAGATCAAAATCTTTGATCGGGAGCTATCCGCCCTGGAGGTCCTCTTGCTGCACGACCGGACTCAGGCAGAGGAAGTCTTGAGCAACCGAAAGCAGCACCTACGCCTCTTGCAGGACCACTACACAGCGGTCGTCGATCCAGAAGTACGCGCAGCACGAGATCGTCTCAAAAAGATCAGGGACGAGGAAAACGACTTCGTCAGCGACATCCAGGAAATCATGGTGATGGGCGATCGACCCACTCCTCGGCCCACCTTCATTCTGGACCGTGGGGTCTACAGCGAGCCCGGGGAGGAAGTGCACCCCAACACCCCGGAAAGCGTCCTGGCGTTCGGGAGTGATTACCCAAAAAATCGGCTGGGACTCACCCAATGGCTATTTGACGAGCAAAACCCTTTGACGGCGAGGGTATATGTCAACCGCATTTGGCAAATGCATTTTGGGCAAGGCATCGTGGAGACCGCCGAAGACTTTGGTGCCCAAGGCAGCCTGCCGAGCCATCCTGATCTCCTAGACTGGTTAGCCGTACAATTCGTAGAGAGCGATTGGAATATCAAGGAGCTGCACAAGATGATTGTGATGTCTGCCACCTACCGCCAGAGCTCAAAAGTGACGCCGGATCTCTTAGAAAAAGACCCTGAAAACCTCTACCTGGCCCGAGGCCCGAGGTATCGATTACCGGCCGAAATGATCCGGGACAATGCGTTGGCGGTCAGTGGCTTATTGGTCGACCAAAGGGGTGGGGAAAGCGTTTACCCCTATCAGCCCGAGGGGCTTTGGGACGGCCTGACCACCAAGCACTGGGCCTACCGATACTTGCAAGAGCCTGGAGATGGATTGTACCGACGCAGTCTCTATTCCATCTGGAAGCGTGCTTCGCCCCCACCGGGCATGCTCATCTTTGATGTGGCGGATCGAGGGGTCTGCACCGTACGACGCAAGGTCTCTAATACCCCGCTGCAGGCACTCGCGCTACTCAACGACCCGCAATACGTAGAGGCTTCTCGTGTATTGGCCGAGCAGCTCATCACGACGGAGGAAGATACTTCGGCGAGACTCACCAAGGCATTCAGGTTGCTTACGGGAAGGGTCCCCGATGGTAAGGAGCAGCAAGTCTTGAGTGCGTTTTATGACGAGGAGCTGGAGAACTTCCAGCAAAACCATTCAGATGCGTTGGCCTTCCTCAGTACTGGAGAAAAGCCCTGGAACGAAGATCTCAACCCATCCGAAGTCGCTGCACTCGGGGTGGTCGTCAGCTCCATCATGAATACCACCGAATCTTTCACAAAGAAGTAAGTCCTATGCATTCTGACCCACAGCATTTCAATCCCCAGCAATCACGACGTGACTTCTTGAAGAAGACGGGCCTCGGCATCGGAGCGGTCGCCTTATCACAGTTGATGGGCGGATCCGCAGCAGCGAAAGCACCGGTTGGAGGCGGCGTGCTGGGCGCAGGTCATTTTCCAGCCAAGGCCAAGCGTGTCATCTACCTCTTCCAGAGTGGAGGACCTTCGCAAATCGAGACTTTTGACTACAAGCCCCTGCTCGACAAGTGGCACGGTCAGGAGATACCAGACTCCATTCGCGGGACGCAACGCAATTCAGGGATGGTCGCCAGCCAGTCCACCTTCCCTTTGGTAAGGTCCATTTATGACTTTAAGCAATATGGGCAATCCGGGGCCTGGGTCAGTGAACTCTTTCCTTACACCGCCAAAATCGTCGACGACCTCTGCATCGTCAAGTCCGTCTACACGGAAGCCATTAACCACGAGCCAGCGGTGATGTTTGTTCAGACGGGCTCGCAAATTAGTGGACGGCCGTCGATTGGTTCGTGGCTGAGCTACGGCCTCGGCTCCGACAACGAAAACCTACCCAACTTCGTGGTGATGGTTTCGCACGGTGGAGGCGGACAACCGCTCAACTCCCTTTCTTGGGGCAATGGTTTCCTTCCCTCCCACCACCAGGGCGTGCAGTTTCGGTCCGGTAAGGATCCGGTCCTTTACCTCAATAACCCACATGGCATCCACAAAGCCGATCGCCGAAGAGCACTGGATCGTATCCAGCAGTTGAACGAACTCCAACTGGATCGCTGGGGCGACCCCGAGATCAACTCCAAAATCAATCAGTACGAAATGGCCTTCCGAATGCAGACCTCCGTTCCCGAGGCGGTGGATATTTCCGGTGAGCCGGACCACATCTACGATATGTATGGGGATGATGTCAAGAAGCCTGGATCCTATGCGGCGAACTGTTTACTGGCTCGTAAGCTGGCTGAGCGAGATGTGAAGTTCATTCAGCTCTACCACACGGGATGGGACCAGCACGGCAACCTACCTCGCGGCATCAAAAACCAGGCACTCGATACGGATCAGCCGACCGCAGCTTTGATACAGGATTTGAAGCAACGAGGCCTCCTGGAAGATACCCTGGTAATCTGGGGAGGAGAGTTTGGTCGGACCAGCTTCTCTCAGGGGCAACTCACTGCGACCAACTATGGCCGGGATCATCACCCGGGATGCTTTACCATGTGGATGGCAGGTGCGGGTGTGAAACCGGGCATGGTTTACGGCGCCACGGATGACTTTAGCTACAACGTGGCCGAGAACCCGGTCCATGTGCATGACTTCCAGGCTACGCTATTACATCTGGCGGGTGTGGACCACGAGCAACTCACCTTCAAGTACCAGGGCCGAAGGTTCCGGTTGACGGATGTGCATGGGCATGTGGTGAAGGATTTGTTGGTTTAGGATGGTGGAAAGTGCTCATTATGTTGGTCACTGGTTGCAAACCATGTACCAGGACTGGCCCGTCTTGCAGCATTGCCAGCATGTATGTTTTGATGACGACAACAACCCGTGTATATTGAACAATCACCCGGCTCCTGACGAGTGATTTATATGGTTGGGGCGCCTCGCCCCGTACACAATCGAGCCTAACCGAAATTCAAGGACGTAGCCAAAGACTACATAATATGGGCCGCTCGGCTGGAGCCGAGCGACTGTTCTGTGGCATCCCTTCGAGCAAGTGACTACCCACCCTTCTGGGGGGTGCCGGAACCTTATCCGGCAACTGGTGGTGTCAAGCAATCAATGGTTGGATGTGCTTGCGTATATACTCACCGTCTTTGATGGTCACTCCATCCGGGTTGGTGATGGCCTCATCACACTCATCCTCCATGATGATCCAGCCCCGGTAATGGGTCTCCACGAGATACTCAGTGATCGCTTTGAAGTCAATCGCCCCTGCTCCGGTAGCGGCCCAGCGTCCATCGGCATACATGTCTTTGTAGTGCACGAGGTTAACCATATCGCGGTATTCCTTGATCACACGCAGTGGATCCATACCTCCCCTGGCAATATGCCCGACATCCGGGCAATAGCCAATGCACTCGGTATTGAGCCCACTCAATAGGATCTTGTAGTCGTCTTCGGTCCGGTAAATGGACCCCTCGGGCGAATTGGGGTGATATGAGCAAATGATCCCCCTGGAAGACGCCCGCTCCGCAATGCCATTGACACAACGCAATAGATTTTGCTGTCGCTCTCGGAGGTCTTCACGATCAGCGCCGGGCATCTGCACCAGCAAATAAATCGTCTCAGGAAAATGAGATAGGAAGTCTATCCATTGGTCGGACCTTTGACGCTCTCCTTGCGTCTCTTCTGGATTCCGCCAGTCTTCTACGTGGCACAAGGCCGCCAACGCTAAGCCATGGCGATCTAATGTCTCCTTCATCAATACCGGGTCAGAAAGCCGCCCGAAGAAGCTCGTCTCCGGCTCTATTCCCGAGAACCCAGACTGAGATACAACGCGCATAATGTGATCGAGCCTCCCTCTGTACGATTCGCCGGGCATTTGCCAGGTGTAGGTTTCACAAGCTAATTTGATGTTACCCATGTTAACTGCTTAGCGGGAAGTCTTGGATTTTGGCCCCCATTCCTGTAGGAGCCAATTCTACTAAGTTAAGGACTCTTCGAGGCCTGAAATTGATGTCACAATGAGGTTCTCGAAGAGACATCATTCCTTTGCCTCCTTCGAGGGCCTCAGGATTACAAAGGAAACAGAATCAAGCCTTAACTTAATAGTATTGGTGTAGGAGTAAAGGCTCATGGTACCTCCTGAATGATGTTTTCGACAAAAGGTATGGCTTTCTTCGCATCTACTTCGGTGGTCGGACAGAAGCAAAAGTCAAAGCACCACCATTCCAACAGCTCGATGTCCTCGCTCAACGCGTCAATCACTGCGGTAAAGTCAATATTTCCTTCGCCGAATGGTGAATGCGTACTGGTCTCGTCGTCGTGCAACGAACCATCGCTATCGATGAGATGAAAATGACCAATCTGGCCTTTCAAGTCATGACCTAGCCCAATTACACCCTCGCTGAGTGTCTCCTTTTCTCCGCATTGACGCGCTCCCACAACAGCGCACATGTAGGCATGGCTGGTATCAAACAGCACTTTGAAATTGTGGTGGCCCACCGCCGAGACAATCGCTTTGATTTCACTCGGCTTATTCAACCAAAAACCAGGTTCAAATTCCCAAACAAGTTTTACTCCGTACCTGGCACAAAGGTCGGCAGCTTCGTGCCAGTTTCGAGCCAACCGATCAAAGCATTGACGGTACTCGGCCTCACCGGGGCAGTCTGGAGGGCTGACGGTATCTATGCGTAGGGTTTGGATTTGCATGTAGTTGCAAAACTTGAGCATTTTTTCAATGGCATCGAGGTACACTTTGCGCTCTACCCGGGCTGGTGGCGCTTCTCTGAAGTCCGGCGCATAGCCAGATATACCAAGGCCGTACCCTTCGATCTCTTTTTTCAATTCCAGACACTTCCCTTGGGTGTTGTACAGGTCGGGGTGTGGGTGAGGATGAAAGCCGTTGATCTCAATACCGTCATAACCGGCGTTGGCAGCATATTGCATGAAGTCCTCAAAGGACCAGGGATCCTTTTCGAAAGGGCCAAAAGAGAAAGCCCAGCTGCCAATAGAAAATTTTGGTCTTCTCATATCCGCCTTTTTAGGCTTCATTCCACTGCTGTTTGATGAAATCCAGACCCTCTCGATAGATCTCATCGGCAGGCGAAAAATCTCGCCATACATTGATGGCATTGGCAAAATCTGGAACCACCGTACTGAAAGCCTCGATCGTAAGCCAATGTTCATAATCCAGTGCATTAAGGGAAGTAAAAACCTCGCCCCAGTGTACCTGTCCTCTCCCTGGCGTGCCACGGTCATTTTCACTGATGTGCACGTGTCGAAGATATGGATTGATCGTGGTGATGGCGGCTGCCTGACTTTTCTCCTCAATATGGGCGTGATGGCTATCGTACATGGCCATCAGATTGGGGTGATCCACAGCTTCGACGAGCTTCCTCAAGTCCGTCATGGTATTGCAGAGATAGCATTCAAACCGGTTGAGCGCTTCAGGAACCAGGAAGATGTCCGCTTGCTCGGCGTATTCCGCCGCTTGATGTAGGTTTTCGGCACTCCATTTTCGCTCGTCGTCTGTTGGCGGCCTTCGGGTGATGTGGGCGAAGGCTGAATGAAAAGGTCCACCGATCAAGTCAGCACCAGCGGCATGGGCCCTTTCAATCGCCCATTTGATTCGCCCGAGTCCAGCGGCTCGGATTGACTTTTGGGAGCTGGCAATGTTACGGTCGGCATCGAGCGCGGTGACCGCCGTCAGGCCCATCCCCAACGCTTTCAAATGATCGCCCAGCATCGTATAATGCTTCACGTCGCCCCTTCCCAAAGAAATTTCGATTCCATCATATCCTGTCAGTTTCAGGTCATCAATGATTTTGAAGTGATCCTCGGTAACGTGGTCCGTCCACAAGAGCATGTTCATTCCGATCTTCATGGGTTCAGCTTGATTTGATTATCGGGCACCATGAGGGCTCCGTCTGGTCACGGATGACCTCATGTGATTGGTCAATTTAAACCCAATTAGCTTGATAAGTCCTCGACTGATCTACACAAAAGGCGCTGGTCTACTCGGGCAGCCCGGACACCTTGCTAGTTGCCGTTGAGCAAGGCCATGCTCTGCGTCGCGATTTCCAGTTCTTCATTGGTAGGAACCACCAGGATCTTCACGCTGCCCGACGGTTTATTGATCAACCTGATACCGGCACTTCTAAGGTCATTTTGCTCATGGTCCAGGCTCAGCCCAAGCACCTCCATCTCTTGGCAAACCAACCGTCGGATAAGAGCGCTATTCTCCCCCACCCCTGCGGTGAAAATCAGCGCATCCACCCTACCCAATGCCGCGATGTAGGCACCGACGTATTTCTTGATGCGATAAGTGTACATCTCAATGGCCAATCGAGCGTCCTCCACCCCATTCTCATACGCTGCCAGGATATTCCTCAAATCATTGTCCCCGGTCAGTCCCTTTAAGCCACTCTCCTTATTCAGCGTTTTGTCAATTTCTGAAGTCGTCATTCCGAGATGGTCTGCCATAAACAAGCATAATGACGGATCGATATCGCCGCTTCGTGTCCCCATGATCAGTCCACCCAGCGGCGTCAGTCCCATGGACACATCCACACTTTTTCCCCCTTTTATCGCGGCGGCACTGCAGCCATTGCCGAGATGAAGGGTAATGGCATTGAACTCGCTGAGCGGTTTGCGTAAGTGGTCAGCTGCCGCTCGCGAAACAAAGGCGTGCGAGGTGCCATGAAAGCCGTAGACCCTTAGGCCATGCTCCGAATAGAATTTGCCGGGAATCGGGAACCGATAGGCGTAGTCGGGCAGGGTTTGATGGAATGCAGTATCGAAAACAGCAATCTGATAGGCCTTGGGAAAAACCCGCTTCGACACCTCGATTCCTTTGAGGTTGGCCGGATTGTGCAGCGGCGCCAGGAAGGAGATCTCCCGCAGCTTAGCGAGTATCTCATCGGTGATCAAAACCGGCTCACTGAAAAGCTCGGCCCCATGGACGACACGATGTCCGACAGCTTGGAGCTCCCCCGCATTCTTTAAGGCGCCGTTTTCCTGATCCAGCAGTAGCTGCCCAATGGCATTCAGACCCTGCTGATGGTCTGTTATGGCCTCTTCGATGGTGGTCTCATACTGCTCCTGGCCATTCTGAAACTTTCGGTAATTGACGCGGCCCCGGGGCTCACCAATCCGCTCCACGAGCCCACTGGCTTCGACCTCCTGCCGGTCCATCTCAAAGAGTTGGAACTTGATAGAGGAACTCCCGGCATTCAAAACAAGAATCTTCGCCATGACTTAATCCATTTCCGCCTGTATGGCCGTGATGATGACCGTATTGATGATATCGGTGACCGTACAGCCTCGGCTGAGGTCGTTGACCGGTTTATTCAGCCCTTGCAAGACCGGACCTATGGCAATGGCGCCCGTTTCTCTTTGGACCGCCTTATAGGTGTTATTACCCGTATTCAAATCGGGGAAAATCAACACCGTGGCCTGGCCTGCCACCTCCGACCCTGGCATTTTCTTGGTACCAACCTCAAAGTCTACCGCTGCGTCGTACTGAATGGGCCCTTCTACCTTAAGCGTTGGATTCCTCTCCCGGACGATCGCGAATGCTTCTTTGACTATTTCTACATCTGCCCCCTTACCGGATTGGCCTGAAGAGTAAGAGAGCATGGCCACCTTCGGCTCAATACCAAAGGCTTGTGCCGTTTGTGCGGATGACAAGGCGATTTCCGCCAACTGTTCCGCATTCGGATTCGGATTGATCGCACAGTCTCCATACACCAGAACGCGGTCATCTAGACACATGAAGAATACTGAGGAAACGATAGATACACCCGGCTTGGTCTTCACAAATTGCAATGCCGGCCTGATCGTATGCTGCGTGGTGTGAACAGCACCTGACACCATGCCGTCCGCATGTTGCTGATGCACCATCATGGTACCAAAGTACGCGACATCATTCATTACGTCATGGGCTGTATCTAAGGTCACCCCCTTCTCCTTACGGATCTCGTAAAAGGCACCCATATACTGTTCGAATTCTGGCGACTTACCGGGGGTAATGATTTTCACTTTTTGGTCATCCAGCTTCAAACCCAGCTTTGCAATTTGCTTGAGAATCTCATTGTTGTCCCCCAGTAGTGTCAGATCCACGATCTCCTGATCCACCAAATACTCAGCTGCCTTCAAAACCCGCTCATCCTCACCTTCGGGCAGGACAATGTGCTTTTTGACCTCTTTCGCCCGCTGAGTGAGGAGGTATTGGAACATTCTGGGTGTCATTCCCCTGATCTCAATCCTGCTCGTCCTTTCCTCCAGAGCTTTTACATCGACATATTTGTCAAAAATTCTCAGGCTCTCATCAATCTTTTGCTTGTTGTCAGGGGTCACATAAGAGTGGATGTCATTGAGACGCATCGCCGTCTGGTATGTATTCGTCTCGACCAGCAAGATGGGCACAATTCCTTGCACACCCTCCAAGACTTTGAGGATGCTTTCTTTAGGCATGAGTCCCGTAGTCAGTAAGATGGCTCCGATGTTAGGGTAATTGTTGGACAGATGCGCTGCCATGATCCCAAGTATGATCTCGCCCCGGTCTCCCGGAGTCACGACCATGCTGTTCTCTGACATCTTGGTCAGATAGTTATCCAGCTGCATCGCGGCGATCGAGAAATCATAAACCAAATCGTCAAGTCGCTCGGCGCCAAAAAGCACTTTGGCTTCTAAGTGTTCGCTGATCTCTCTCACAGTTGGGCTCCGCAAGAGCCTGTTTTCCGGAATGACCGAGAAGAACAATTTCCCATTGGGAAGCTCTGATTGCATTCTTACCAGCAACTCGTGAGCGTCGGCGGCTTTGGCTCGATTGACGATCGCGCCAATGACCTCGCAGTCATTTTCAACGAAATTTTCAATCGCCAAATGGACAGGGCGTAACACGTCATCGATGGACCGATCCCCATCCCCCTTTCCAATCACCAATACAGGACTCGATAGGTTCTTGGCGATTTGTACGTTAAGACCAAATTCGAAAGTACTGCTTTCCGATACGAAATCAGTGCCTTCACACAAGATGAAATCGCTTTTCTTTTCTAGCTGCTTGTACTTCTGAATGATCCGGTCCAGGACCTGGTCGGTCCTCCCCCTGGAAATCAAGTCCTGAGCCTCATTGGAGTGAAAGGCGTAGGTCTCCTCGTAATCTAGATCCAACTCGAAATGGGAAAGGATGAGATCAATATTCTTGTCTCTCTCATTGTTGGAATTCGAAGTAATGACCGGCCTGAAAATAGACACTCTCCGGGTCTTTCGGAGCACGTGCTCGATGATCCCCATGCAAACCAGTGATTTTCCACTCCGGGCCTCTGCCGTGGTAATGTAGATGGAACTCGCCATGAAAGAATTTGCGTTTCGCCGCAAGATCGAGCCAAATCGTCGCCCGATAAACTAATTGGTCGTGATTAATTTAAAAACATCCTGGATCCAAATGATTCCCACTCGACAGAAGATTTTGTACTGCTCAAATCCCTCGATACGGCCTCCAATCACTACTTCCATTGGCCGAAAAAACCGGTTAAACCTCCATATCTAGTTGGACATTCCAATGAATGTCATTCGACAAGAAACCTGAAGCCTCGAATACTTGTCCAGAGCCTATGAGACCTTGACGGATCGCTCTATCTTTCCTATGAAACGGCATCAACCCGTCAATGCCGTCCCAATAGGTCCGAATCATGAAAAGAAGAACATTCATCAAGGGTGCAGGTGCTACTGCGCTCGCCACCGCCAGCTGGTCCGCTCACGCCTTCCATATCCTCTCTAAGCCCTCTGTAGAGGCCGCGACCCTGGGGCATGGCAACTTTACTTACCGACTTGAGACGGATTGGGCGAAACTGGACCCTGGACGTACACCGGTGAACAACTGCCACGAGATGGTCATGGATCGCAGGAAGCGACTGATCATGGTCACCGACCATCCCAAAAACAATGTCATTATCCTCGATCAGTCGGGTAAGCTGCTCGATACCTGGACATTGGACTTCCGAAGTACGCACGGGCTTACGTTGCATGATGAAGGGGGTGAAGAGTTTCTGTACATCACGGACCCCGGATCAGGCCGAGTGGTTAAGACAACGCTCGAAGGGCAGATTGTATTAGAAATTGATCCTCGCAAAGAAGGCTTTTACGATGAATGCCAGGCATTCCGGCCGACCGAAACGGCCATTGGCCCCAATGGTGATATCTACATAGCCGATGGCTATGGATCGCAATTTGTTACTCAATACGACGCCAAAGGAAAGGGCATCAGGAAGTTCGGAGGAGACAGCTTTTTACAAAAGGACAAGTTCAAGCAGGTCCACGGCGTGGCGATCGATACTCGGGACAAGGACAATCCTACATTGCTCTGTTCCGGGCGTGTAAAAAACGTCTTCAAACGATTCACCCTTGACGGTGAGTACCTCCATGACATTGACGTGCCCGGTGCTTTTATAAGTCGGCCGGTCATCCACGGCGATCAACTCTATTCCGGCGTTTGCTTCGGCATGACCAAAACAAGGTACATCATGACCGAGAATCTTGGCTTCGTCACCATACTCGATCGGGAAAACCGGGTGATCTCCAACCCTGGAGGTACCGAACCCAAGTATGTCGAT
>JBCCXG010000157.1:0-10688 GCA_039191945.1 Bacteroidota bacterium | reverse complement strand
TCATGATTAATCAGGATAAAGCTTCCGAGCATCAACACGAATGCAATCGGTAACCACGATCCGTAAGCCATAGCGATTCGCTTCACCCCCACCGACCATCCGGCCTGTGCTGCGTACTGTATGGCAAAGAAAGCTACGCCGATGATGGATATACCTGCGAAAAATACATTGTTGATCCAAATATTGGCGTAGAGCCGCTTCGTCCAATGGAAACCGCCATGATGTCCATCACCATGTCCACCGTCTCCGTGACCACCGGCATCATGTCCACCACCGTGTCCAGCTTCCGCTGCTTCGTGTCCACCCATATTCATGAGCACTATACCAACGACTGCAAGCAGGAGACCTACGCCTATGAAAATGAGTAAGTTTTTCTTGGTCTTACTCGTGAACTCGAATCTTTCTTCTGTTAATTCCACTTACAGTTAGGTTATTGGTTTTGTAGAACTTGAACATAGCGGACGATCTTCCATCGATCTTCCTCGCTGATCTGCGATCCATGCGCTCCCATTCTCCCCTTACCGTGTGTGATCACATGAAAAATGTGACCCTCCTTCTTGTCTTTGACCGCCGCGGACGTGTACGATGTCACACCCTTGTATACTTGCCCTACAGACCCGTCTCCCTGGCCTTTCTCACCATGACAATGGGTACAAAATCGCTCATACAACACCTTGCCCTCAGCAAGCACCACCTGGCTCGAGTCCATTGGATTGATCAACATCGCCTCCGCCGTCACATAATCGTCTGAAGCGATGTGGTTAGGAAGAAAACGCCCTCTCTTGACCGTGCCTGGAACAGGTTCAAGCATCGTCATCTCATGCGGGTTATAAGGATTAGAGTTGTAGAATTCGGCATGGCCATCCTCATCGGTTGATGATAACCATTTCCCAATTTCCTTGTCCTTTACTTGGCTGAGTGGCTCATAGGGTACCGAGTGATACATCTGTGGTGCGTACTCCAATCCTGGATCGTCTACACCCGCAGTACAGCCCAAAAGGAACAAAGCAACGAGCGACTGGCCCAAAAAATGACTTAAGTATCTTCCCATTTTACTCTTCAAAAAGTTTTTTATTTACTTCAGAAGCGCCATTCTGCTTCAAAATAGACTCGATCTCACTATCCGACTTCTTATTCGCATCAATATCGATCGCCATCACGTGTTTATCATCCGTGGCTCGCAAATCAAAAATCCGAGGTTTTCCCCACGGTTTGAGGTTGCTAATAACCATGAAGGTACCCACCATCCCAAAGGAGGCTAAAAGAACGGTTAGCTCGAAAGTAACGGGAACAAAGGCAGGGAAGGGAACATAGTCTTTGCCACCAATGATCATCGGCCAATCCACCCCCATCATGCCAATTTGCATGGTGAGTGCAAGAGATGTGCCGAGCATACCAAAGAGAAAGGCCGCAACCGACATGTTGGATCGCTTATATCCAAGGGCTTCTTCTATCCCATGAACTGGGAAAGGAGAATACACCTCGTCGATCTTCACGCCTTCGTTGCGAACGGACTTTATGGCATCCAGTAAGACGTCTTCGTCTTCATAAATACCCACTAAAAAATTTGCTCCTGCAGACATATACTTATGCTAATTCCTTTTTCGCCGGCTCTGATACGCTCGAACCGCCTCCTACTTTCTCTCCAGTGGCCTTCACAATACTCTTAACCTCCGCCATATTGATCACCGGGAAGAACTTGGCAAAGAGGAAAAACGCTGTAAAGAACAGACCAAAGGTGAAAACATACACTCCAATATCGTACAGCGTCGGATAGAACATCGCCCAACTTGCCGGCAAGAAATCCCGATGCAACGATGTCACGATGATCACGAATCGCTCGAACCACATGCCAATATTGACCACAATTGAGAGGACGAAAGTGGCAGCGATATTCGTCCTGATCTTTTTGAACCAGAAAAGTTGAGGGGAGATCACATTACAAGTCATCATGGAAGCATAAGCCCACCAATAAGGTCCCTGGACCCGATTAAAGAAGGCATACTGCTCTGCCTCCACTCCTGAGTACCAGGCGATGAACAATTCCGTGATGTAAGCAATACCCACAATGGAGCCGGTGATGATGATGACGATGTTCATCAACTCAATGTGCCCTATGGTAATGTAATCCTCCAAACGATACACCTTCCTCATGACGATCAGAAGGGTGAGTACCATCGCAAATCCAGAGAAAATCGCCCCTGCAACGAAATACGGAGGGAAGATGGTGGTGTGCCATCCAGGAATTACCGAAGTGGCGAAGTCAAAGGATACGATCGTGTGAACTGATAGCACCAGTGGCGTGGCCAATCCAGCCAATACTAAGGCCACTGTTTCATAATGATTCCAGGTCTTAGCCGCTCCAGTCCACCCGAAACTCAAGGCGCCGTAAATGGCCTTGGAAATCTTATTCTTGGCTCGATCCCGGATAGTAGCGAAGTCAGGGATGAGGCCGATATACCAAAAGACGAGAGAAACGGAAAAGTAGGTACTGATCGCAAACACGTCCCATAGCAGTGGCGAGTTGAAGTTGACCCAAAGCGACCCAAATGTATTCGGCAACGGAAGTGCCCAGTAGAACCCAAGCCAAGGACGACCCATGTGCAGAACTGGGAACATGGCAGCACAGATGACCGCAAAGATCGTCATGGCTTCCGCAGCGCGGTTGATGGACATCCTCCACCGCTGTCGGAAAAGCAAGAGGATCGCAGAGATCAGTGTACCCGCGTGGCCGATGCCAACCCACCAAACAAAGTTGGTGATATCCCAGGCCCATCCAACTGTCTTATTCAGGCCCCACATGCCGATACCTTCCCATAGCAACACGCCAACACAATAAGCTCCTGCAAGCAGAAGAGACAGCGAGATAGCCATTGCCATGAGCCACGTGGGGTGAGGTTTCTCCTCTACCCTGCCGGCAATATCTTCAGTGACATCGTGGAGGGTCTTTCCTCCAGTAATCAAAGGGTCTCGTAATACAGATTCAGAAGTCATATACCACTATTATTCTTTATTCTAAGCATTAGGTTCTTCCTGATGCGTACCGGACCTATAGGCAGTCGCAGCCTCGTCCTCGTCTTTGTTTCTTACTTTGGTCAAATACCATACATTGGGCATCACCCTCAGCTCTTCCAAGACATGATAAGCCCTGGGTTCCTCGGCCTCGACCCCCGTCTTCATTGACTTGATCTTTAATAGCTTCGAGATTTTGCTATTTGGGTCTTTCATGTCTCCAAATACCATCGCCTCCGTAGGGCACGAAGCACCACAGGCTGAAGTGATGTCCTCTTCAATAGGTCTGCGCTTCGCCAATTTCGCCTTGAGCTTTCCAGCTTGTATCCGTTGCACACAGAATGTACACTTCTCCATGACACCACGAGCACGAACCGTCACGTCTGGGTTCAAGACCATTTTCCCAAGGTCATTGTTCATCGCGGTGTTAGTTGCAAACTGGTCATTGTCATGGTACTTGAACCAATTAAACCGCCGCACTTTATAAGGACAGTTATTTGCACAATATCGCGTTCCGATGCATCGGTTGTAGGTCATTTGGTTAAGACCTTCCGAACTGTGCGTTGTCGCAGCAACGGGACATACCGTTTCGCAAGGCGCATTATTGCACTGCTGACACATCATCGGTTGAAAGACAACTTCCGGATTCTCCGCCGCTTTTTCCATCGCGACCAAATCATCTTCCGGGGCATCCGTGCTGTAGTATCGATCGATCCGAAGCCAATGCATTTCTCGACGGTTGATCACCTCCTGCTTACCGACGACGGGAATATTGTTTTCAGACTGACAGGCCACCACACACGTACCGCATCCGGTACAGGAGTTGAGGTCAATGGCCAATCCCCAGTGATGGTTGGCATATTCATGACCTTTCCATAGGGATACGGCTTGGGGTTTCTTGAAGCCTTCGGCCGTGGCGATCTTGGGGAAGTGCCTTCCAGCCTGCGGATCCTCTTGATAGGCCTTCGAAACCGTCTCTTGGATGACCGTTTCCCTTCCCATGTAAGTCTGGGAGGTCTGCATTTGTGCGATCTGGTAAATCTCAGAGGTCGGGTCCACTGACACCCCTTCCGTAATGGAATACGTCAAACCCTTTCCAGTCACTTGAATAAGAGGGAAAGCGTTGACCCCCACCCCATTCGCCACCTTGCCTGCTTTGGTCCGACCATAGCCCAGCGCGAGACCAATCGTACCCTCCGCCTGGCCAGGTTGTGGTAAGACAGGAGCTTTGATGGTTTGGCCACCGACCGTCAAATTCACCAACTGGGTCGACATACGACCGGTATCCGTCTTCACTCCCCAGGCCTCTACCTGCTTAGGGGAAGCGGTGATGTAATTATCCCAGCATGCCTTCGTGATGGGATCCGGCATCTCTTGCAGCCATGGGTTATTGGCCTGGGCGCCCATCCCAACGCTATTTTTCTGATAAAGAATCAGTTCTAGGCCATCACCTCCACTCGTCGATAATGACGAAACCGCCTGAGCTACAGATTCTCCATTGAAGCTCAAATCCTCTCGCGTCTCGCCCCCAGCCTTGGCAATGAAGAATCCATCGTGCAGTGACTTATCCCAGAAATAGTCAAAACTGACGTACTCTTCTCCGGATAGTGGCATGACATCCTCCTCCCATCGAGAACGTAGATATTCGTAGTAGTTGGATGCTGTGCCGCCCCACTTCATGAAGGACTCTTGAGCCTGCCTTGTGTCAAAAATATTGGAGATCGTAGGCTGTGAAAGGGTGAAATAGCCATCCATCACCTCAAAATCATTCCAACTTTCCAGGTAGTGATGGTCAGGCGCCACATACTTCACAACCGACGAAGTTTCATCCATACGATCAGAAGTAGAAAGCGTAAATGCAACATTTTTCAATCCCTCAGCAATGGCAGCACCTTTGGGGTGATCGTAAACTGGATTGCAATTGTAGAAGAAGACCGCATCATAAGATCCTCCACTCAAATCAGTCACAAATCGATCAAAAACCAAGTCATCACCCTGCCGCAGGTTCATGGATTGATCCACATTGATCGTACTTCCGTAGCTACCGAGAGCTTCGTTGATGGCATTGACCGTCACCTGCACATCGGCATCATTGGCACCGGCTAGCACCAAAGCCCCTTGCTGGGAAGCAGCCGTCTTGAGGTCGCCAATCGCCTTTTGCAATATTTCGTTTTCCGCGCTTCTGCCCAGCACAATGCCATCGTAAAGCGCCTTTACGTACACTTCCTCCTCGGAGGCCTTGATCCGAACCCTATAATCGGCGTTGGCTCCGGTCAAGGTGTAGTTACTTTCAAATACATAGAGGCGTGACATATCCTTCTTGCCACCAGTCAATTTCCTGGTCGAAGCAAACTGCTTATCGGATACTACTTTATTCACGCCATTTCGAAGGAAATCACCGCCAATACTGACGATTGTCTTCGCCTTGCTGAAATCGTAACTGGGAAAGGCTCGCTTGCCCCATGTGCGTGCGTTGGCCTCAAGGACACCATGGGCCGAGCACTGATCGTACACAATGTGAGCGGCAGACTCAAATTTTTGCTTGAACACTTCGATCGCGCTCAAGGTCGTAGGGCTGGAAATCGTGTTGGAGACCAGTGCCACCTTCGCTGTCGCAGGCAGGGCACCTACCGCCTGATCGATGGCTTCCCAGTTGGCCTCAGCACCCTCGATCTTTGGTCCTGTCAACCGCTCCTTATCGTACAATGAAAGCACCGACGCATCTACCTCAGGGGACGTACCCCCACCGATAAAAGAGCACATTTGGTTGCCTTCCACTTTGATCGGCCGCCCATCTTTCGTCTTGACTACTATGCTACAAACATCACTGCCACTTACGTAGGTGGAAGCATAAAAATTCGGGATCGAGGGGTCGATTTCCTCCGGCTTTACCGCCCAAGGAATGGCATTTTTCACTGGAGCCTCGCAAGCCGCTAAGGAAACTGCTCCCAAACCAAATCCCATCATTTTGAGGAAATCTCGACGACTGGGCTCATCCGCTCCGGCGCCTTCTAACGGAAGCTCTTCGGGGAATTCCTTATTCGCACGTTCTACGAATTCCGGAGAGTTCTCTAACTGCTCCAGACCCTTCCAATATTTCTTTGTTGAGTTCATATGTTAGCTTCTACCTCTAGATTTAGTAATGACACTTCGCGCACTCAAGTCCGCCATTGTCTTCTACAGTCATTGGTTCCTTGCTCACCTCTGAGTGCAACTCCACCAAATCCGTGTAGTAACCGTTTCCTTTTGTGTTTAAGTTGGTCTCGCGATGGCAATTAATACACCATCCCATGGTCAGGTTGCTATGTTGGTAAACGACCTCCATTTCTTCAATGGGTCCATGACATGTTTGACACTCCAAGCCTCCAACCTGCACGTGCTGCGAATGGTTGAAGTACGCCAGGTCAGGTAGGTTGTGGACCCTTATCCATTCGATCGGTTTGGTATCCGTACCGTACGTTCCTGTCTGGGGATCATAGTCGATCGCTTCGTAGATCTTTGCAATCTCGGGAGACTCTGTTTTGATTGCCGTGTGGCAATTCATACAAATGTTAGCCGAAGGAATGTTGGCTGACTTGGCCTTCCGCACTCCAGTATGGCAGTACTGACAATCAATCTCATATTGGCCCGCATGTATTTTGTGTGAAAATGCGATGGGCTGCGTAGGCTCATATCCCTGCTGTACACCAATACTAAAGGCACCATCGATCGCTGTTTTCAATAGTACGATGGTGAAGACAAAGGCAACTAAACCTATAAAGCTGTCACTTTTCACAAAGCCGAGGACATTCACTCGCTGTCCTACGACCTCTTTGTCTTCTTCAGAAAGGTCTTGGGTGCCTTTCAAAAATTTGGTGAGGATCGAAATGATCAGCACCAAAGTGATCAAGATTAGAACCAGGACAACCACAAAAATGATGATCACCGCAGTCAGATACTCTTGAGAGACGCCCGTACCGCCTCCACCTGCTTCAGCTCCGGCAGCCACACCATCTGCTACCTCAGCAACGACTGGCTCCTTATTAGATTCGTCTTTGATGTACGCCAGGATCGATAGGATCTCATCATCGGAGAATGGATAAGCGGTCATCACCGTACGGTTATATTCCTCATAAAGCGCTACCGCATATTCATCACCGCTTTGGATGACTTTCTGCGAATTGCGAATCCACGGGATCAGCCACTCCACCGTTTGTCGCTCATGCACATCCTTCAATGCAGGTCCAATGACCACCTCGTTGATCGCGTGACATTGCGTACAGTTATTCTTATAAAGCTGTGCACCTGCGGAGATGATTTCCGCATCCGTCGGAATCCCGTCGTCGGGAGCATCCTGGGCCAGTAACTGAGAAGAGAAAAAAGACAGTGAAACGATTAAAAAAGATAGGAATACGTTTCTTAGGTCAGGAACTGTGTTTTTCAACATGTATTTTACCATTCTTGGCTCAAACGCGTACAAAACTAACATCGGGCCCGTCTAAAACAAACACTTTCGGAGGCTCGACCGGCATTCACCAGTACCGCACCCCTATCAGGCCACTTAATCAATTAATAGTCAATGTTTTATATAAATTTTTTGATGCAAATATCATTGTTATTTAGAATAATTCTAAATTAATTTGATCGGTCATTAAATCTTCCTATATCAACCATAAATTCACACACCAAACAGTTATTCGCAATTATTTGTTTCTACTTTCTTCGCTACCCAAACCCGACGTACAGACTATTTACCAATCAACACAAACGGAGACCAATAGTAGGGCTTCGCAAAAGATCCTTCTTCGATGAGTGCAAGCTTCGTCGCCTGCAAGTATTCGGAGTAATCAAGCGACTGAAAACGCCCCTTTGGTACTTCTCTCTCTGCTATTCTATCATATAGTCCAATCATAAGGTTCCGTGTGGAGGCATCGGACACCTTCCAAAGAGATACATTTACATTCTTGGTACCGGCATAGATCAGCGCCCTGGTCAAACCAATGATACCCTCTCCTGTGGAGATTTTCCCCAAGCCTGTTTCGCAAGCAGATAAGGTGACCAACTCCGCATTGAGGTCCAGATCATATACTTCCCCGCTGAATAATATGCCATCTTCCACACCGGCCGAATCCGCCGCCAGTAGGATGCCAGAAAACTCCGGTTCGTCTTGATTGACAAACCCATGACTGGCGATGTGGAGGTAATTGTAATCATGGAGATCGCCATCCTTCACCCTGCCCTCACTTGCCCCCTCCCGCATGTACAAATCTGAAGGCTTACCTGCTCTCTCAAAAGCACTATCGATCTCAATCACCTCCTGCTCACTGCCTGGAAGAGGAACCATCTCCCTCCGGTTGATCGCCAAACCTTTCCTCAAAACCTGTGCGGTACCTGCCTCATCGTAAGACTGGCGTTTCTTCTCCTCGAGCGCGGTCAGGTAAGGCGCATCAAAAGTCACGGGTGCGAGCGTGAAACTCGCCTTGGTGGCCTTCTCTTGCACTGTCTTTTCATGACGGAAGGTTTTGTAGAGCAGATTGGCGGAGAAGGTATAGGACAAGGCGTAGTCATTGACCATGTATGGAAGTTGGGAATAGTCCACGGGCCCAGTCACCTCTTCTGTCAACAATGCTTCGAAGGGGATCGTTGCCATCATCCCATCTAGTACGACCACTATCTTTTTGATATGCTTCGGAATTTCTCTGGGAAAGAGTTGTTGGTAGAGCTTGCGACCGTAGTCTATGTATAACTTATCAAACTGATAGATGATGCTCTTGCGAAAGGCCTGTATCCACTGCTCGTACTTGGGGTCCAAGGCCACCTTGTGGATGTCGAACTGCTCGTTGGTGATGTAGTTGGCGTACAAACTATCGTCTGTTAAAAAGTAGGACACCATGAGTGTAGAATCCGATAGAAACCGCTGAAGATCCGATGGGTCCACCACACCGACGTCGTACTTTAGGTCGTAGTACTTCGGAAAGTCGCGCTCCATGCTCAAAACCAAGTCTTCGTAGGCCCGGTTGGCTTTGAAAAGCTGATCTTGGTAATGTACACGCTGCGCACTGTCAGGATTGGCCGATAGCTCTTGGGTCAATTGGTTGATCTCCTTTTTTAACTGTACCTCCCGATCGACGAGGGTATCCGGTATCCCGCCAAAGGATTTCGCATTCGCCTCCGCCAGAGAGGAAAACAGGATCGACCCTTTGTTCTTCTCTGTGAAGTAGAAGTACCACTTCTTGTACTCCGCCAGTTGTTCTTCATAAGATGCGTATTGTCCGATTTGCCTTACATTTTCAGGCGTGAGGAGCTTCACCATGGCGTAGGCACCATTGACGGACGATTCATAGATCTTGTGAGCCTGCTGGGCCAGTAAGACCTGATCGTCTCGGTCCGTGTACGACTTACGGATCTGATCCACCAGGCTATCGCTCAAAACAAAGCTGTGCAGCGAGATATCAAGTCCCTTCATGTTGCGGCTCTGGCTGAAGCCCGATTCCAAAAGCTCTCCTTTGAACTGCAAAAACCATAGCAGGTCTTTGCTGTCAAAGAAATTGGTCAGGGCGGGATTGACAAAGATGTTCTGGTCGTTGAAATCAATCAGACTGGCATTGATGGCCGCCTGCACGGCCTCGAGTGCCTCTTGCGTCTTACCCTGGTAGCCCAGCACCCTAGCGATATTATAATAGGCGTTGGCAATGTTGGGATGCTTAGCGCCGTGTATGTTCTCATCAATTCGAAGTGCTTTCTTGAAGTAGGTGACTGCGAGATCAAAATCTCCAGCAAAATAGTAGAGGCTCCCGAGGTTGTTATAGGCGGCGCTCGTATTCACATGATCCTCGCCCACAAGGTTGAAGTTGATGTCCAGCACCTTACCGTAAAACTCGAGCGACTTGAGGAACTCCTCCTGATAGATATAAGTATTGGCAATCCCCAGGTAGCTGCGTACGGCACTTTGATGGACTTCTCCCACGGTATTCTGAAAAACTTCCAGGGCCTGCTGGTAATTTTCCAGCGCGGTTTGATAGTCACCTTTGTTTTTGGCGACATCAGCAAAGCCAAGGTAGATCGCCCCGAATTTCGGGTTGCGGGTATCCAGAAACCGAGAATAGATGATCAGCGCCTGATTGTAATACTGCAGCGCAGCATCCAGCGCCCCACTGCTCTTGAAGATGTCTCCAATGCCCACATAGGTCGTGGCTACATCGGGGTGATCATCTCCAAACACGGACTGGTTGATTTCCAAGGCCCGATCGTAGTGATCCTTCGCTAGGTTGTAGCTGCCTTTGTTGCGATAAAGGTTGCCCAAGCTCAAATAGGAGTTGGCAACGTAGGGGTGATCATCTCCGAGAATCGATCGATTGGTCTCCAGCGCATTCTTGAAATATCGAAAGGCCTCCTCATATTGCAGCTTGCCGTAGTACACATTGCCGATGCCAAGGTTGGTCGGCGCGGAGTACAATTGCTTCTCGTCATTTTCGACCGACTCGGTGATGCGCAGCGCTTCATTGTATTCTGCAAGCGCATCTTCGTGGCGACCGGTGAGATAATATACATTTCCCCGGTTACTGTAGGCGTTGGCCTTTTCCAGATGATATTCGGTGAGATGCTGCTCACTCAGCACTAGCGCTTCATTGGCAATCTTCAAGGCTCGTTCAAGCTCGAAAATCGCACAATAGTTTTCTGAGATCTTATTCTTCGCC
>JBCCXG010000156.1:0-10731 GCA_039191945.1 Bacteroidota bacterium | reverse complement strand
TTCGCTGACTCACGCACAGACAGGTAAGTATTTTCCGTGAATTCGCTCAAGATATCGGCCATATGCTCCCTTTGCGGTTTGCCGTGGTAGTTAATCGCGCCTTTGTCGCGTCCCATCCTAATGCTCTGACCTCCGGCAAAAACCAGTCCCTTGATGGGTGGAATATGCCGCATGTATTGAAGCACCACTTGGGTGATGGCCTCTGTATCTGATATCCTCAAGATGGGCAGATCATGCAGGGTCCCAATGTGCTCTGCTAGCAAAGGAGAGATCTCTGTGATCCCATCGTCCAAGAGGACAGCTTTGACCTGGGTAAGTTGGTCGAGCTTGCCGTCAAGTAATTCTTCCGTCTTCTGATGGGCAATAACAATTTGCGCCGCTGCGCGAAAGTGGTTCCCATTGATGATTACCCCATCGACATCTTGAAATAGGCGTCGATACTCGTAGGTCAGGTCGTCTTGGGTAAAATTGAGCTCATGATGGCCGCCTTTATCTAGGCATGTCATGGAGAATGGACCCTGATTGGTCTCCTCCCTATGGTCCAGATCTGCGTACCCTAAGGTCATATGATTGCGGAGCGAGCTGGCCAACTCGCGGCTCAGCTTCTGTATCAAAGAAGATGGTGCGCCCAAAATCGCCAGTTCATTTCGATGAAAGCGGCCCCCCGCAGGTCGGGCCATACCTGCCTTCTTCTTAGGATCGTTCGAAGTCACTTTTGCCTCCTTCCTTCTTCATCAGCTTCGTTTGGTGTATAACAATGTCATGAGAGAACCCCTTGCACATATCATATATGGTGAGAGCGGCCACTGTGGCTCCAGTTAGGGCTTCCATCTCTACGCCGGTTGGTCCTACGGTTTTTGCGAGACAATCGATGACCACCATTTGGTTTTCGTCTACTGCTATGTCCACCGTGCATTTGGAAATTGGCAGTGGGTGGCACAGAGGAATAAGTTCACTCGTCTTTTTGACTGCCATGATCCCCGCAAGTATGGCCGTTTGGAAGACAGGACCTTTTTTGGTGTGGATATCATCGTTTTGTAGCTGATCGATGATCTCTTTTGGTAGTTTGACCAGTGTCCGTGCCGTGGCCGAGCGGTGGGTGGGCGTCTTGCTGGCCACGTCTACCATCGTTGGGTTTCCCTCGCGCGTCAAATGCGAGAACTTCTTATCCATAGAGTTGTCGTTCAGGATTTTACCTGAAAGTTAAGCCAGGCAGTCTGTACTTGACCCTGAGCCTTGCGGTTTTTGGAGGCGACCCCTATGTACCCTGTCATTTCGGGAGCAAGCATGTGACGGTTTACAGCATGATTCCAAGTCTATTGGACTAGCAGCTAAGCGCTTGCCCAACTTCTAGGATTATGGGCGTGGACGCGAGAACCAACTCTGAGGTAATTTATTTCTGATTAAAAATGCAATCGATTGTATTCTCCTGTTTGGGGTGAGGCATTAACGAGTCTTTTTGGGAATTGCAAGTGATGTTTTAGGGTGTTTTGTCAGGAAAACTGGGAAAAATATCCGGTCCATCCGGGATTTTTCCGGATCATACATACGCCGCCGTAGAAACTGCAAAAAATCATTGACTCGTGTCTAACGTAATTATACTTTCGTACCGCGCGCAAGACAATTAAGTTGTAGTTATAACACCGATCAAACAATCAAATTATTCATTATGAGAAAACATTTTGTAAGCCTGTCAGCGGGTTTGTTGCTGTTCAGTCAGCTTGCACTCGCTCAAGACGGGGAATACGCCGAAAGCGGCTCCTTGTTTTATGGAGCTAAACTAGGCGGTAGTCTCAACCAGTTCAGCCAGCCGGGTACCACTTTTGGTGGTAATGCCGGAGGATTCGTTAGATATCACATCATCGATCTATTGGCTGTACAGGGAGAGGTACTCTATGACCTGCAAGGTGGTGGTCGTCACGATTATGCACCTAGCTTTGGAGATTTGGATGGGTCCACTGCGGTTTTCATCAACCGACGCCTCTGGATGCATACGGTCTCCGTTCCTATTTCTGCGAAGATCATCCCATTTGCTCAGGAGTCCACTTCACCCTATGTTATTGTAGGTGGAAACTTCCAGTATATCTTCTCAGCTATCGAAAACCGGGATGTTTTATTTAGACCAGACGTACGTGCGAATGGTGACTTAATTGTCACGGGACAGGATGCCAATATCACCGATGATATTGAAGACATTCAGTACGGCTTCCACGTTGGTATCGGATTGGATTTTTATCAATCCACAGGACGGGTGATCGGCGTGGAACTTCGCTATCAGCAATCCCTGGTCAATGTAAACGCTGGAGCTGAAGACCTGGCAAGTCCTTTGCGGGCTGATTTGGCCGGTTTGTACGCCTCCAGTATCAGCGTAAACTTCTACGCTTCTATAAACAGCATTTTCTAAAAGAATCTATTTAAGCAACTAGACTAAACACCACGGTGTGCGGCCCTCTAACAGAATAAGGTCGGGCATCAGCCAACTCCAATTTACTAATATCTAAGAAATGAAAACGTTATTTAAGAACTTTCAATATTTGATGCTTTTGAGTGTCCTGGCCATCGCTTTTACGAGCTGCGAGGATGACTTCACATCAGAGGATCTGATCGCATTGCAAGGAGATCAGGAGGAAGCCAGAAGACAGGCAGCGATCGATGCCTTTAACAACGACGGCCGATTTGCTTCGGTACTGATCAAAGTCTTGACTGTAGACAACACGCCTGTGCAAGGCGCGACGGTGACGATGGAAATGGCGGGTGCGGATACGGCAGGCCTTGGCACACAGACCGTGACAACGGATGCCAGTGGTAACGCTAGCTTCCCTGACGCCATCGCCGGAACGGGTTTCCTATCCATCAGCTCGGCCGACCACTATGATGTGCTTGGCCAAATTGCCTTTGGTAGTGAACAGAATGTCGAGGAACTCAATGACGGAACCTTGGTTCCCATCAAGGAGAACTTTGCTGGAGTGATTTCTGTCTTACCAACTACTGGCGAAACAGGTACGATCAGTGGTTTCGCTGCTGTGGAAACTAACCTCACCAATGAAGGCCGTGAATCGGCTACGGGTGCTGTTATTCGAGCCTTTTATAATGTTACTGGCGCTTCTGGTAATGATGATAACATTGCGTTTGACGACTTTGTCTTCAATAATAACTCTCAATTCGGTTCAGACTCGGTAGGTGCTGATGGTAGCTTCTCTATTGAAGTGCCTACGTCTGCTGATGGGCTGACTTATACCCTTCGAACAGAGGAGTATCAAGCAGACCAGACCATCGCCGTAAGTTCAGTGAATGGGGTAGCCGTAAGAGATTCGGTAGGCATTATAAGACCGGAAATCCGACAGGTACCTACTGTATTTGGATCGACCGTTGGAACTGCATCCACTATCACCCAGTATTCTGGGGCGATCATCCGTGCTACGGATCCACCTGCGCCGGGACGTGGATTGGGCTTGAGCTTCGTGGCCAATGGTGGTGATGCGAACTTTGGTACGGTTACAGCGCAGAATGCTTTAACGCCTACTACGGCGGGTAATCTGCGGATACAAACAACAAATCTGGGATCAACTTACACGGTCTCTCCTTCAGTTACAATTTCTGATACTTCGTCAACGGTCTCTGGTGTTTTGGCTGAGGCGCACATCGAGCTTCGCGGGGTTACGGCTTTGACCGCAGGCGGGACGTTGACCGGCTTTGGTGCCAGCGCAAACGTAGTGTTCAACTTGCAGTATGATCATGTATTCTTCAACTCGACCACTACGAATCTGACCGATACAGATACAACGGCTAATCAAACAGTGTCTTTGCCCGTTGCTGGTAGCATTACCGTGACTGCCAATGCGGCTGGTACGATCACTCAAGACTCCGTGAACGTCGCACTGGCTACCGCGATCACCAACGATGACAACTATTTCGATCCGGATGTGACACGTGTCATCAGTGACTGGATTACAGATTTGAAATTTGTCAATGGCGCTGCTGAGCTGGTAGTTTCAAGTGCGAATGGTTATCTCAATGCGATTGCTACACAAGCAGATGCTAATAACGATACGGACAACTATACGAATCCAAGTATCAGTATTACTGGCGACGCCAACATCAACGTGCTAGGCTTTCAGCAGCCTTGGAATGTGACACTCAATAACGCCAGCAACAGTGCGGGATATCTTCTCTTGCCTACGTCCGTTGACTACGACTATGTCCAGATTGACGGTACGCGGGCGACTAGTGATGACGTAGAAGTGATCAATACGATTACCACGGGTACTGTTTCTTCAAACGTGGATATTTTCACACTCTTGACGGTTCAGAGCAGTGATAGTACGGTGATCTATGAGCCGGCTACGGCTCGTTCTTACCGAACGTCTGTTTCATCATCTAGCATGCCTACTGCTCGAATTGTGGAAAGAACGAGCGAGCGATACGAATTTGGTGCGTTGAATGATGGTCAAGGGTTCTCGATTGCCGTCGATGATGCGGGTACGATTACGGGCATGACCATCACGGCGGGTAATGTCACCTATCCATTTGATGAGCAGTTCACCGCATCCGTGGGAGACGGATACAGTGCTCCAGCGACCTTTACCGTATTCCCTGGTGCAGAAGGAGCTCCAGGCTCTGGCGCGACGATCCTCATGGGGGGTGCATTTAGTGGGCTGGAGTACGTCCATACGACGACTGAGACGATCACCAATGGAGGTTCAGGTTACCAGGAGTTCTTGAATCTGTCGACCGCGCGCAACTACTCCATAAGCACAACTAGTGTGACGGTTCGTCCTGGTGATGATGTGTCTGTTACCATCGACTATGGTACGGGCCGAAGACTGGAGAACGTTCAGTAAGTATCAGCGCACATAGCAATATCACAGCGATGTGAATTGATCGTTTGATCTACGAAGGACCCTCTCACGAAAGTGAGGGGGTTTTTTGTTGGGTGAAAGTGGCTAGTCAGATGTGCGAACTGGGTCGGCAGTCTCCAGGTTGCTGAGGATCGAATTGATTGTCGTTTACTGGGCCTTCTGTGATATGATCTCTTCCCGATTACTCAGAGTCCCTCTGATGAGATCAATTGGGAGACCCATAAAAGTTGAACAGTGAGGTTGAGCTGATGGCATTGGAACTTACCCCCGTCAAGGGGCTGTCCGGAAGACTTGCAGGGCGCCTATGTCTCTCTTTGCCCATGTCTTAACAGGTCCATGGCCTTTTGATCGTGGCACAAGGTAGCGTTTGATTTGTGCTAGTGGATCATGGGATCATATCAATTCTCTCTCTGATGTGAAGGATGTTGAGGTACGGCTAGCGTGTTGCGCTGACTCTGACGAATAGGATTCGCTGCTGCCATACAGCATAGCGCTCTGCCAATCTGGGAGTTTTGTAGGGAGATAAGACTGTGGTAGCCTACCGTCTACACGTTGAGGAAGGCTTCTAAAAAGGCCAAGAGCATAGGCCTCAGACAAGGCAAGACACTTGTGTGGGAGGTAGCGGGGCCGATGTCTGGGGCATGCGCGAGGAGGATGAGTGCGTTGGGTTTTGGCGCAGGGCGGTGCGACCAACGGTGACTTTAGGAAGACGGGCACCTGATCCGGAGCGTAGGAATTGATTATCGTCGGCTGGGGCTAGCAAAGGGGTAGGGCTCAGATCGGTATACCCTCTAGCGCTTCCGCAGGAAGATGAAATCGCCGCCCTCGTCACCTGATTGAACGATGGGCCCGTACTGAGGGACCTGACCATTGGGACTGTTGTTGATGACCGCCGTTTTGAATGATCTAAATAATTGATCTGCCGAGATGAGCAACTCCTGGTTTTGCTTTAGGTTTTTCAGTAAGTATTGCATGAAAACACTTTTGTCAGGGACCGTGTTAAGCGTTCCGCTCGTCATGGCTTTGCGGCTTGGGAGCTTGTACAACTCAAGCATGGCCCTGCTGTTGTTGTAAATTCCTCGCTCGCGAAGGATGCCGCCGCTGAAACAAGCATCAGAAATCAACAAGGTGTGCTTAGCATTGATACCACCGACGTAGTCTCTAATGGTGCTGTTGGAGAGCCATTGGGCCTTTGAGTCTTTCGCTGCGTCTTTCGGTAGCCAATAGCCTTGTCTGAGTTGCTCGTTCCATATGCCGTGTCCAGCATAGAATATGAGTAGATTATCCTTAGGCTGCACCCTGGAAGCCAATTCATCGAGTGATTGAATGATTTCTTGCCGGGTCGGGTTCTTAAGGAGCGTCACATCGTCAAAGGTGTAGAATTGCTGCAGGGCATCGGCGAGCTTCGAGGCGTCTGATATCGGATGATCCAAGTCTTCGATCTCGTTGTCATTGTAAGTATCAATACCAATCATCAGCGCTATGTACCTGTTGCTCTTAAGCTCGTTCACCAGTGCTTCGCCAACATCATCTTCGTCGTGGAGCATGGTCGTAGCTACGCTTCTTGTTACGATGCTGCCGCCATCGGCAATCTGTGTGCTGTTATTTTGACGATATAGCGCGACCGAACCAAACATCAGTGGTGGGCAGGTATTGAAGTTGACACTTCCTTTCCATTTCCCATTGAGTATTCCTTGGCCTCCTGCTTCATCGTAGAAGAGCTTGTGGGTAGCGGCCATACAAGAGGTACCCTCTTTAGAAGATGATTCTATGTCTATACCTCTCAGCTCAAGGGACCTTCGATCCAAACTGCCCTCCACCGTATAAAGGACCGAATCTTTACTGTTGTTTGCATTGATCGACAGGACTGTTCCAGATACATGTTTTCCGGCCTGCTCCAATTCGTAGAGCATATGGATGGGTTGTCCCAATACATAGGATGTACCATTCCAGGTGCCAGAGAGATCCAATTCCTGCTGGGCAGAGATAGGACTCGAAAGGCACAAACCGCCAAATAGTAAAAAGAAACATCTCATGGTTAGTCTACAGCCAAGTACACTGTAAATTAACGACAAAAGGGGACGTAAAACGCCCCTCAATGTGGGTAAATCGCCTATTGTCAAGGAAAAGACTAGTCAGAGTTAGGGAAAGTTTGGGAAATCACGTAGTGAGTATGCGTTCTTTTGGTTTTAGCAACGTATAGATCGTGGTAGTGCAATGCTCTGACCTGGAGGTTCCCCATGCTTTCAACGGAAGGCCCAAACTCGTATGACCATCTAACTAGCAGAACAGGATCCAGACCGTTAGTATCTGGACTTCAACAACTAGAGGGTCGGGCGCCTTATGGCTTTACAAGAAACTTAGCTAGCCGTTGAGGTATTGCGCCCTCGTCGGGATAGACTACAGATTAAGATGGATTAGGGCTTACGTAAGAAGATGAAATCGCCGCCCTCGTCACCCGATTGCACGATGGGCCCGTATTGAGGGACCTGACCATTGGGACTGTTGTTGATGACCGCCGTTTTGAATCGGCGGAAGAGCTGGTCAGCGGAGATCAGGAGTTCCTGGTTTTGCTTGAGGTTTTTGATCAGGTACTGCATGAATACGCTCTTGTCGGGTACTGTGTTGAGCGTGCCACTGGTCATCGCCTTGCGGCTGGGCAGCTTGTACAGTTCCAGCATGGCTCGGCCATTGGTATAGATGCCACGTTCGCGGAGGATGCCCCCACTGAAGCAGGCATCAGAGATGAGCAGCGTATGCTTCGCATTGATACCGCCCACATAGTCCCGCAAGGTGCTATTGGATAGCCATTGTGCTTTGGAATTGTCCGCAGCGTCTTTGGGCAGCCAGTAGCCTTGTTGGAGTTGTTCGTTCCAAATACCATGTCCGGCATAAAATATCAAGAGGTTGTCTTTTTCCTGTACCACCTCGGCTAGCCCGTCCAACGCTTCTATGATCTCCTGTCGCGTAGGATTCTTGAGCAGCGTCACTTCATCGAAAGCGTAGTAGTCTCGAAGCACCGCAGCTAGTTTGCTTGCATCGGCAATTGGATGATCGAGGTCTTCAATCTCCTTGTCATTGTAGTCGTCGATGCCGATCATCAGCGCGATGTATTTGTTGCGCTCAAGTTCAGAAACGAGTGCGCGTCCGATGTCGTCAGCCACCTCCGGGCGTCCGCCGCCTGGGCTACGCGTAAGTGATGCGCTCTCTGGACTAGCTGCCGGCGCTTCGTTGTTGCGGTAAAGCGTAACGGAGCCGAAGACAACAGGCAGACAGGTGTTGGCGTGGATGTTTCCTTTCCACTTGCCATTGAGCGTTTGCTGTCCCACGTTTTCGTCATAGTACAGCTTGTGGGTGGCCGCCATACAGGATTTCCCCTTGTGGGTAATGGCAATAATATCGATGCCTTCCAGCTCGATCGATCGGCGGTCGATCTTGCCTTCCACTGAGTAGAGCACCGAATCCCGGCTGTTGTTGCTGTTGGTAGAGAGTACCGTACCGGTGACCAGATTTCCGGATTGTTCCAGTTCGTACCGCATGTGCGTGGGATGTCCCAGGGAGTGGGAAGTACCATACCAGGTGCCGGAAATGTCGATTTGCTGAGCGTTTGCCAAGACGGCAAACCACAAACCAAGATGCATGACGATGTATTTCATGGTGATGTGCTATGGCCAATTGAGGCCTCCAAAGTACAATCCAGGGGTCAATTCATAACCAGTGAATGAAGGCAAAAGGCGTTATTTCGGCTCAACGGAGCGGTTTTGTGGGTGAATATGAGAGGAGCTGTTGTTAGGACGATTTCTGTGTTAATGTGAGCAGTATCCGGAGGGTCTCGTACTACTAACGGAGCCTAAGCTGCTTTCCTTAATTTCTTCCGTCGCCCGTCCCACTGCAGGTCCAGTTGTTTGAGGATGATGCGTAGCAGGTTCCTTTCCAAAAGGGTTGTGATCCCTCCCTGTTTCAATACGCAAGATTTGATGATGGCGCGATTGACCTGGTCGTTGAAGCACAAGCCAAAGATCCAGTGGTTGTATTGTGTGGTCCACTCCTCCCGGTAGACGGCAAGGTGAGATCGGCCATCCCAGAGAAATTTCAGCTGGTTTGAGGAGTATTTCAGGCGATAACCGGCGGCAAGGAAATCATAACTCTCACTGATGAGGCGTGTGTCGTAGTGGGAGACATTGACGATTGTACGGATGAAGTCGTCTACAAGCCCCATAGGATTATTGACTTGTATATAACTCTCTATGGCTTGTAGTACCCACTTCTCGAGCAAGACCTGCTTGTTTTGCTCTTGAGCTGTCTTCAGAAGATAATTTTTGTCTTGGTCGAAATAATATCCGTCCATAGGATAAAGGTACGTTCTTCTGGGATACAGCGCCACCGGCGCCGACGAAAAAGTTATGAAAATCGGCGTTTTTAGGGTTTTTTACCTCAAAATATGGGGCCTAGCGGTGTTTTCGTCGCTCGAATCATTCGCCCTTTTCCAAAAAGGCCGCTATTTGCAACATATGCTGCTCATTGTCAAAATCAATCTTTTCTGATTTGACGAACTTCTTCAATGCGCCGAAATAGGGCTTGTTCTTGAAGGCTTTGAGGTTTTTGGAGATCGGCAAAAGCATGCTCTTTGGGTCTAGTATGTAAAATGTTATATACCGCTCTAGTGTGTAGTTCTTATTGCCAATCTGAAGGCTTTCGTTGTATGTAGGGGGGAGCAATTCCATTTTCACTTCCTTGTATAAAGAGACCTTCGCCCCGTGTTGTAGCGGTTGCAATAGTAGGTCCGCTGCGGTGGGGGACAAATGCTTTGCGTGGACAAGGCGGAGTTGCGATGTGGACAGCGAGTCAACGTATGCACTTCGGATGAAGACCGTGCTGCCTCCCTGCCCCAATAGGACGGAATGATCCAGGAGATTGATGTTGGCATTTCTGACTTTGTACGGTTTCTCGACACCTTCGAGGTACAGCGACATGTCTACGGTGCTTTCGAAGCGTTGATAGGCGCCCTCTACATTGGGATCTGGCACGAAGTCCTCGATTTTCTTGAATTGGTGCTGCCCGGAAATGAGGATCGTAGGCGCTTGCGCCGATAGGATCGGGGTAATTCCAAGAGTAAGTAGCACGATGATGGCGTGGGGAAGGATCATGGATACAGATGCAATGTGTCTTTTCGTTGGTGAATTTAGAAGAAGAACCTTTGTGACCCAATCGACATGTTACCAGTGGCGGTGGGCGTCCGGATGGATGTCTTCAAGGGACCCGTAATGCGAAGGTCGTACCAAGGTTCAGAATCGAAAGGGCTCAGGTCCTTGTAGCCGCCCGCACCCTTGATCCCTTGCCGGGCGCCCCTGGCCGGGCGCTGAAGTGAGACCCACCCGCCACACTATATCAAATCGCTCAACTTCTAAACGCGATACTCGCCAACTCACAACTTCCCAATACAAAATTCCAAACTTGTAATTCAAAACCTGGCGAGATTCTTGTTCATTCAGACTTACCAGGGCATTTTTCTATTCTCCACATCCACTTTTGTGGTCCCCGCCGCAGTCAATTGGCGACCCCCCTTACTGTACATCCTTTTGGTAATATTTTCGAGCAGCTATTTCAGGGTTTGCTGTGCACCTCAAATTGGACAAAGAAGTAGCTACTTCTCGAAATAGAAGTAGCCAGTTGTTGGTGAAGGAGTACTCCGTGGGGCCTAGGGGAGTGATTGTTGCATATAACATGAGAAATGGCGCATTCTACTTTTCACGGTGTATCGCCCGTTTTGTGAGTTGGGATTTGGTCATCGCCTCAGTGGTCCCCGACCAGCTCGGGGCACAGATCAGCTTGTGGGTACCAGATCATGTCAGGAGGTACTTAATCAGCTCAG
>JBCCXG010000155.1:0-10755 GCA_039191945.1 Bacteroidota bacterium | reverse complement strand
TGTCGCTCGTGTTGACCCATATATTCCTCCCTGATTCTTTTTCAAAAAGGGGTACGATACCCAGGCTCGGAAAGAGAGACTCTCGAGGGTCGAACAGTTGGATCACAATCAGATCGTGCTTTCGCGCCATCCCCCTCAAATCATGGAGATAGTTTTCATCCACGAAGTCAGAGATCAGGAAGATGATGCTTCTCCTTTTCAGGAGCCCTAGCAGGAACTTGATCCCACCTGAAAGGTTGGTCTTGCGTGATTTCGGTTTTAAGGTAAAAAGTGCATCAAAAATCTCGTAAGCATGCTTCGATCCCTTCGCCGGTCGAATGTACTTTTCCCGTTGGTCGGAATAGCACAAGAGTCCTGCCTGACTGCTTTCCTTGATGGCGGAGAAGGAGAGGAGGGCGGTTATTTCTTTGCCGACATCGATTTTCTGATTGCCGTCTCGACCGATCTCCTGCGATGCGGAGACGTCCAAAAGGAAAAAAACTGTTTGTTCTTTCTCTTCTTTGAACGTCTTGACAAAGGTGCCGTGGCCCTTGGCGGTGACATTCCAGTCGATGGTTCTGATGTCATCACCATACTGATATTGCCTCACGTCATCAAACTCCAGCCCCGAACCCTTGAAAATCGACTGAAAGTCTCCCTGCATTTGCGAGTTGATCGCCTTCCTTACCTTTATCTCGTACCTTCTGAGCTTTTTGAGGATTTCCTTCATCCAAGGTAGTTTTGCGAAACCAAAATTATAGGTAGTTTGGTTAATGGCTCGTGAATGAAACTAGATTTTCCACCGACGATTTGTTTATAACATTTTTTAACACCGGCAGGTTGCCCTCTGGCATCAGATATATCGCGAACTGTGTGCTTGTCGCAGTGCTCTTGTTGGTCGCAGGATGCGCTTCCGAAGATGATGCTCCAGAGCAACTCATCCCCAAGGATGAGATGGCACAGATCCTCATAGAAGTGCATTTGCTCGAGGCCAAAATCAACAAGAGGTCAACGGGGCGAGACAGCCTTCAGGAGGTTTTTGATCATTATGAGGCGATGATGTTTGATTCGCTGGGTCTAGATACGGTCGCCTACAACGAGAGCATCAGGTACTACATCGATCACCCGACGCAGATGGCAGAGATCTATGCCGTCGTTGTGGACAGTCTGCAGGTGCGATCGAAAAACTTGGGAATGAAATAAGATGCTTTTCTATCCTTCAGAAATTGAATCGAAGCTCGAGGTCGATCTTGTCCGTGAGCAGATCAAGGAGCATTGCAAGAGTGAAGCAGCCAAGCAGCGAGTAGACCGAGCGCGCCCTTTGGAGAAGCTCGAGCAACTGCAAACCTTCCTGGAGCAGACGGAAGAGATGCTTCGGGCCATACAAGGTGCGGAGGGTCTGCCCGTCAGTGGTTTTCAAGATATTTTCCCGTATCTCAAAAAAATTGGAACCAATGGCTCATTCCTGGAAGCGCATCAGCTGGCTGCAGTGAAGCAGTCGCTGCTGACCTTGTACGAATGGACACAGCACTTCAAAAAGCGACAGGGAGAGTTCCAGGCCTTGAGCAAATTGACCTTTGGTTTCATCGCGGATCGAGCGCTAGTGGAGGACATCGATGCCAAAGTGGACGAGAAAGGGGAGGTGAGAGACAATGCTTCTCCTGAGCTTCGGAGTATTCGCAACCAGATCTTAGCCGCGGAGCGCCAGGTTCGGACGGTGATCCACAAAGTGCTCGATCAGTCGAAAAAGAGTGAGTTCACCGAGGAGGATGGTACCGTGACTATCCGAGACGGACGTCTGGTGATCCCGGTCAAGGCCGAGTTTAAGCGCAAGTTTGCAGGATTTGTTCACGATGAAAGCTCTACCGGTCAGACGGTCTTCATGGAACCTACCCAGGTATTGGAGCTCAATAACCAGGTGAGAGAGCTACGATACGCTGAGAAGCGGGAGATCATTCGTATCCTGACTGAGTTGGCCGACCGATTGCGCGAACGCCGTCCCGATTTGGAAAAAGGAGCAGAGTTCCTGATCCGTCTGGACTTCATTCACGCCAAAGCCCAATTTGCACGTTCTTTTGATGCGGTCGTTCCCAAAATTGGGGGTAAGGGCGTCATGAGGGTGAAAGGAGGCCGTCACCCTATCCTTTGGAAGCGGCACAAGGAGGCAGGGAAGGAAGTCGTTCCCCTGGACATCGATTTCAGCCCGGATCAACGCATGGTAGTGATCTCCGGCCCCAATGCCGGTGGTAAGTCCGTTGCCCTCAAGACCGTGGGCATTTTGCAGTACATGGCACAATGCGGATTTCCAGTGACGGCCAAGGAGGATTCTTTGTTTGGGGTATACCGCAACTTCTTCATTGACATCGGTGACTCCCAATCGTTGGAAAATGATTTGAGCACGTAAAGTTCCCACTTGCAGGCCATGCATTATTTCACCGAATATGCCGATAAGCGAACCCTGGTCTTGATCGATGAATTTGGGACCGGTACGGAGCCGCAGTTTGGTGGAGCCATAGCAGAAGCCATCCTGGATAGTTTGAATAAAACACGCTGCCAGGGAGTAGTGACCACACACTACAGCAACCTGAAGGACTTTGCCGAAAAGCAGCCGGGACTGGTCAACGCCGCGATGCGCTACGATACAGATCGGCTAGAGCCCTTGTTCCAACTGGAGGTGGGTAAACCGGGCAGTTCATTTGCCTTTGAGATCGCGTCGAAGATCGGCATCCGAAACCAAATCTTGCAACTAGCCAAGAAGTTGGTAGGGGCCGATCATGTGTCTTACGACCGGCTCTTGGGTAGGCTAGATGCTGAGAAGTCGAAGTTAGAGAAGAACAACAAGGCGTTGCTCGAGGAGAAGAAGGCTGTCCTCAAGTTGAGAGAGGATTACGAGGCCCTCAGACAACTGGTAGAGAAGGATAAGAAAGGAGTGATCAAAGAAGCCAAAGCAGAGGCTGCGCAGATCATTGCCGCTGCCAACCGTGAGGTCGAGCGCACCATCCGGGAGATCAAAGAAGCGCAAGCGGAGAAAGCTTCCACGCAAGAAGCACGCAACAAGCTTTCCACCTACGGGGAGAAGCTCCAAAAGGACTTAAAGAAAAAGGATCAAACCAGGGCCCCGGCTCGGACCCAGACCAAGTCAGTAGAAGGTCCGATACAGGTGAGTGATAAGGTCCGTGTCAAGGGCCAGGAAACGGTGGGCGAAGTCCTCTCCCTCAAAGCGAAGCAGGCAGAGGTAGCCTTTGGTGATTTGAAGTCTTTCATTGCTCTGAGCAAATTGGAAAAGGTGAGCAATCGCCAGGTCAAAAAGCAGCAGAAAGCGGAGGTCCGGTTGTCGTCATTGAAACTGGACAAAAAGATGGCTGACTTCTCTCATGAGTTGGATGTCCGTGGCAAGCGCGCGGAAGAAGTATTGCCTTTGGTGGACAAGAAGCTGGATGATGCCATCGTTTTGGGAATAAGTGAGCTTCGCGTCTTGCATGGTAAGGGCCATGGAATACTGAAAGATATGATCAGAAACCACCTACGAGGAGATAATCATGTCGTCAATATGGTGGACGAGCACGCTGACCGTGGTGGAAGCGGCGTCACAATCATCACACTGGCGTGAAAGCATATACCCAACAGCAGCTCGCCCTGCACAATGGGAGGGAGAAGGAAACCACCTGGGTGGCCTACGATGGCATCATTTATGACGTTTCTGAAAGTCGATTGTGGCGCGATGGAAAGCACTATGAACACTGGGCGGGACAAGATCTGACCCATGAGCTGGCCGATGCTCCTCACGGAGCACGGGTTTTTGAACGATTCGAACAAGTTGGTGTTCTGACGAAATAGTAAAGATGAAATTAATAGGAGAAGCGGGAGGTACGAAGATTGATTGGCGCCTCCTCCGAGGAGACGAAGTCAAGGCCGTTCGTACGAGCGGTTTCAATGCAACGCTGAGTAGTGAGTTGGCTTTCGTGGAGGAGCTAACAGCGCATATTGTTGAGCCCATAGAGGTCGATTCCGTACATTTCTATGCCGCGGGCATTCGTGGACCCGAGCGTGCGCTGGCGTTGGAGAGCTTGTTTAGGAGATGCTTTCCCAATGCCCAAATGGAAGTGGCGTCCGATACCCTGGCGGCAGCAAGAGGTCTATTGGGTCTATCCTCCGGATGGGTTGGCTTCCTCGGGACAGGCGCTGGGCTGGCAAGGTATGATGGAAACGGGATCACCTGGCAAGTGCCATCGCTGGGATACGTGCTGGGCGACGAGGGCAGTGCAGCGTACCTTGGCAAGCAGCTGATTCGTCACTATTTGCGAGGCACGTTGGGCGATACCCTGCGTGACCGATTGCAGGAGCTTTTGGCGTCCACGGAAGATGTGCTCGATCAAATCTATATGCAGCCACAACCCCAAAGGTTCCTAGGGTCATTGGCCGCTATTCTTGAGCCGGATTCCCGGGATCGTGAGATTCGCGCCATCATCGATGCAGGCTTTCAAGCCTATTTTGATGCTTTTCTACCTCATCACGAAGGAGATACGACCGTGTCTTTTACCGGGAATGTTGCCTATTTACACCAGAATCAACTACTCGAAGTAGCTAGGCGCCGAAACTTGTCTGTGGGTGATGTAGTGAAGTCACCGGTAGATGGTCTGGTTCGTTTTCATACAACGCAGTCTACCACTCCCTCACCACTCGGCTGATTTGCTTCCACTCTTTCATGATATTTGTGTTTCCGAAGTCCCGGAAAACGGCAATGTTTATTGTCTTTTTCTTAAGTAATTGTTAACCGGTAAAACACGGTTTGCAGCCCAAATAATTGCCATCTAGTCAGTTGTCTACTTTGTATCCGATTTATCCACTTACGGAATGTTAATAATTTATTATTCTATGTTAAGCAATTGTTAAGCCTGTCATAGAAAATTAATTTTCAAGAAAACAGCACGGTAGTGGAGGCTTTTAGATTTGCGGTATAAACCTATCAAAAAAGCAATGAAAAAAACTCTACTACTGCTTAGTTTGGCGGCGGTGTTTGCTATGGGCGATGTTTTCGCTCAAGGCTCCACTACCGCTTCCATGAGAGGGCGTATCACCGACAACTCCGGTGAAGGGCTTCCTGGAGCCGCTGTGAGGGCGCTCCATACACCTTCGGGTTCAGAATGGGGCAACACGACCGATTTGGATGGATACTTCCGACTGCCAGGCCTGCGAGCGGGCGGACCGTACACGGTGACCATCAGCTTCGTTGGGTTTGAGACCATGACAAAAGAAAACGTCTACTTGACCTTGGGGCAGACTTTCAACCTGAATGAAAACCTGGAGGAGACGGCGACGGAATTGGAGGCTATTGTGATCTCGGCCAATCAAGGAGATATCTTCGACGGCAACAGAACGGGCGCCTCGACTTTCATCGGTACAGAGACCATCAATACACTCCCCAACGTAGGCCGGTCCGTGGGTGACTTTGTGCGCCTGACACCTCAGGCCACAATCAATGAAGGTAACGATGGTTTGTCGATCTCCATCGGCGGTCAAAACAACCGATACAACGCGATCTACATCGATGGTGCGGTCAATAACGACGTGTTCGGATTGGCTGGATCTGGAACCAACGGTGGGCAGACGGGAGTGGCTCCCATTTCCATCGACGCGATTGAGCAGTTCAATATTTCCGTTGCTCCTTTCGACGTTCGCCAGTCCGGTTTCGCGGGAGGATCAGTGAGTGCGGTGACCCGCAGCGGGACGAACGATTTCGAGGGGTCAGTTTACTACTTCTTCCGCAATGAGAATCTGGCCGGAAAGACGCCGGTGCAAGAAGGTCAGGATATCGATCGTGTGAAGTTGCCAGAATTTGACGCGCAGACTTACGGCTTGAGAGTGGGTGGTCCGATCATTAAGAATAAGCTCTTCTTCTTCGTCAACGCAGAACTGCAGCGGGATGAAAATCCACAGCCTTTCAATTTGGCCAATTACAACGGGAACGCGACGGAGACCGAAATCAACCAATTGGTTAGCTTCTTGACCGGTGAGCTCAACTTCGATCCGGGTACTTATACTGACAACACGGCTTTCCTGGATAGCGATAAGTTTTTGGTGAAATTGGACTGGAATGCAAGCGCGAATCACAAAGTATCGCTCCGTCACTCCTACAACGAAGCCCGAAACCTTGAGACGAGAAGTTCATCAAGCAGCGGCTTACGATTCGTCAATGGTTCCGAATTCTTCAACAGTACGACCAACTCGACCTCCTTGGAGCTGAAGAGTACCTTCGGACAGAACATCTCCAATCACCTGACTGTAGGTGCGACGATCGTTCGAGATGATCGCGATCCCTATGATAACTCCAATGATGGACCTTCTCGACCTTTCCCAGCAGTCTTCATCGACGATGGTAGGGGCGGATTCACTTTTGGCTCGGAGACCTTCTCTACGGCAAACTTGCTGGATCAGGATGTGATCACGATCAACAACAACTTCGAGTACTACAAGGGACGTCATACCTTCCTTGCCGGTGTGAACTTGGAGTTTTACACCGTCACCAACCTATTCATCCCCTTCAACTACGGAGACTATGGTTGGGAGCGCAGTGAGCCCATCAATGGATCAAACCTGGAGGACTTCATCGCAGGTGAGCCTGCAGATGATTACATCCGTAGCTTTTCTTTGAGAGACAATGTGACTGGAGACGGATCCATTGCGGGTGTGAAGTTTAACGGCGCCCTTTATGGCTTTTTCTTGCAGGACGAGTACCAGGCGACTGACAACTTGAAGTTGACTTTGGGTGTGCGTGGAGATATTCAGACCTTCGACGATACGCCTAACAATACTGACTTTAATAATCGCTCAATTCCTCTGATTGAAGGGGCCGGCTACGATCTGGAAGGCGCACGAACAGGCAACTTCATCAAGCCTCAGTTATATGTCTCTCCACGATTCGGCTTCAACTGGGATTTGAAAGGTGATCAAAGCACGCAGTTGCGTGGAGGTACCGGTATCTTCACCTCCCGTATTCCGTTGGTATGGCCCGGTGGTGCTTTCAACAACAATGGAGTCAATCGAGGTACAGTACTTGACTTTCAGTTGGCAGGCAACCCTGATGCACTGCGCCTGAGAGACTGGGACGAGCAGCCTGTTGGTTTGGATGACAATGACAATATTGTGACGGAGATCGATCCCAATAATGTGGAGCCATCTGGGGATATTGACATCTTTGCCGAGGACTTTAGAATCCCTCAAGTATGGAAGACTAACATTGCCGTTGACCAGCGATTACCTTGGGGGCTGATCGGTACCGTGGAGTTCTTGTTTACGAAGAACATCAACCAGGTATACTATCAAAACGTCAACTTGCGTCGTGAGCCGGTGGGTAGATTGGAAGGGACTCCGGACAATCGACCGATCTGGGATCGAAGGGATCCGATTGATGATGCCTACGGCAGGATCATTCTCGGTACCAACAACAGCAAAGGCTATGCCTACAACATCACGGCGAGTGTGACGAAGCCTTTCGAAAACGGCTTTTCTGGAATGCTCTCCTACAACTATGGTGATGCGTACTCTATCTATGACGGTACGTCTTCACAGAACTCTTCGCAGTGGAGGGGCATCTTTGCTGTCAATGGTCGAAATGACTTCAACCAGGTTTTCCGCTCTGATTTTGCACAAGGACACAGAATCCTTGCCAAAGCGAGCTATCGAAAAGAGTACCTCGGCTTCCTTGCTTCTCAGATCTCCATCATCTACGAGGGACGCTCAGGAGCTCCATTTAGCTGGATCTATGGCAATGGCCAAAACCTGACCAATGAGGATTCTCGAAACAGAGCATTGGTATACATCCCTCGTTCCCAAGACGAGATTGTACTGGTAGATACTGACGAGCTGACCGCAGCGCAGCAGTGGACACTCCTTGATGACTTTATCGAGAATGATCCCTATCTCAGCGAGCATAGAGGTGAGTATGCGGACCGAAACTCGAACCGATCTCCATTTGAGAACATCATCGACGTGAAGTTCCTACAGGACTTTTATATCGAAACGGCGAACGGTAAGCGTAACACGTTCCAGTTCACCGTCGACATCTTCAACTTCACCAACCTGCTGTCTCAGAACTGGGGCAAGCGATATGGTACCAATGCCTTTGGTGTGGAGCTGCTAGAGTACGAAGGCAATCAAGATGGGACCAATATCCCCACCTTCTCTTACACGCCATTCAATGATATCGAGCCCAATGAACCGTTGTTCAATGACTTGCGTGATCAAGGGTTGCTGAGCTCAAGATGGCAGATGCAGATCGGATTGAGATATATCTTCAACTAATAGGTTGAGGTCATTCATGTCATGAAAGAGCAAGCCGGCGCATAGTGCCGGCTTTTCTCTTTTATGCCGCATTCGTCATTAGAGTTTCGTAATGAGGACCTGGCCGGCCGCGCATAAAGTACAAGAAAATCAACACTCCGCCGCGTGGCTTGTTAGGTGAGGAGGCGGGGCCGGCCAGGCATAATCGTCCATTTATGGTGACGAGCCAACTACGTGTTAACTGGCTGATTTTGAAGTAAGGCGACCAGCTAGGTTTCTGTCCGGAACAGGAAGACTAATGGCGATTCCGGGTTTACGGACAAAAACTACTATCGTGAGCGTTGTCAACTCGGGCTCCCATTGCATAAGTCCTGTAAGTTGCCCGTCTGTTACGGATAAAGAGTGACCGAAGATAGCGTGCATTTATTGGTAGGGTGACCTTACCTTTACGGACAATGGTAATGGCGGGACATGCATCAAATTGAGCCTTATGATGGGTGGCTGAAGTTTTACGACTCTAGCCTGGACGATCAATCTCCATTTTATGGAAAAGAGTACAACTATGATTTGTACTCAGAGACCATTTACGGTTACTATATCGATCCGGGATGGGACTTTATGGGTTCGGAGACCCTATACATCAAGGTATTGTACGTCAGCTACATCGAGGGCCAAGTGGTCCTTGAACTGATCGGTGAGTGGAATGACGCGATCAATAATGACATCATGTCCTTCAAACGCAACATCATCGAGCATTTCGTACACGAGTCCATTACTCAATTTATCCTCATCGGTGAAAACGTGCTCAATTTCCATGGCAGCGATGACTGCTACTATGAAGAATGGTTCGACGAGGTCGAAGACGGTTGGATCGCGATGGTCAACTTTCAGGACTTTGTCCTGGAAGAGATGCGCAATTACAACATTGATAACTTCATCAATTTCGGAGGGAGTCTACAGATTGCCAACTGGCGCACGATGACCCCTGCTGCTTTTTGCCAGCTGATTGGACAACTTATCGATCGACGATTGACCGCCTGATCTTTTCAGTGTCAGGCAGACTCGAGGACTGCTCCGTTCTCCACAAGTTCCCGCGCGTAGTTGCGATTGAGTCTTGAAAGTAACTCGTCACTCAACTTCAAAAAATCTTGCGCTACGGGTGATGTAGTATCTCCGCTGTACAGCGACCTTCCCACTTCGTGCGCTTCACTGATCCGGATCGACTCTCTGACGAATTGGTTCACGACGAGATCACCCAGCCCCTGCTTGGCTTCGGCGATCATCTTCCGGTGGTGAAGCGTATTGAGTCGCATCTGGTTGAAGAAAATACCCAATACACTTAGCGGGTAATTTCTTTCAATGTTTGATAGATAGTTCAGTAGCTTCTGAACGCCTGCCATCGAGAAGTTGTCAGGAATGGCGGGGATGACCAGTGCATCGGAGTTGATCACAAATGACTGCACCACTTTACCAAAGTACGAAGGCAGATCAAGGATGATCAAATCATATTCTTCTTTTACCTTCCTCATCAGCCGCTCCACCAATGAGGGTCCAAAAGTGATGAACTGATTGTTTGACTCCATGTCCACCATTCGGTAATCGCCCCGTAAGAGGTGGAGGTAAGAGGTAATCTTTTCGAAATCTGTAGGTACCTCCTGGTTGTGGAGGACGGTCCTCATGGCATCGTATAGGGTAGGCGAGCTGGTTGACTCGGTGAGAGACTGCGTCAGGTTAATCTGAGGGTCGCAGTCAATGACAAGCACTTTAAAGTTTCTCGCCCAACTGTAGGCAAGATTGACGGTAGAAGTGGTCTTGCCGACACCGCCTTTAAAGTTGTAGATGGAAATTATTTTTGACATACGCAAGGCCTTTGTTGTACATAAAAGTACATGATCGTAGGCCAAGAAAAATCATGATTTCCTCCCAAGACTCACCATACAATAATTCCCTTGTTGAAAGGGAATTTTCATAGATGGACTGGAAGCAGAAGTTGACTCAGTGGAGAGTTAATCACTGATTTTCAATACTGTAGCAACTTCTGAGATCAAGTATTTTCTATTGTCCGACAGGCGCTGGCAGAGTGCCCTTGTCCTTCGTTTTTCCAGCTTTCGATAAGTCTGTCCCTGGAAGTCAAAGCGATCTCCGTTTGTGATTTGCCGCAAAGTAGTCTCATTGGGCGCTTTCGCGTCGTATTGGCGTAGGACCTCGTACAATATTGGATCGGAGCAGCTAGCGGCTTTCGGATTAAGTAAGTGTCGATGAAGAGCGGCTAGTACTTTCTCGGGAAATATTTCGGTGGATAGGACGGGTTCCATTCCTTTTTTAAAATTTTCCTTCCACTCCTCACCATGGGGGTCGACGGATCGACCATACTTCCTAAAGGTCGCCAGATGAGCGACCTCATGGATATAAGTGATCAGGAAGCTATAGGGGTTGAGGTCATTGTTGAGAGTGATGGTGTGCTGCTTGCTCCGAGGATCATATCGGTAGTCGCCC